>CAMFLJ010000001.1 GCA_945957335.1 uncultured Actinomycetes bacterium
ACACCCACAAAAACACCTTTTACCCCCCCGGCCTGGACGAGGCGTTGGGCGTCCACGCCACGGTCGAGAGCTCGAGCATCGACGAGGACACCAACGAGGTGCGCGTCGAGGGCGCCGACCTCGGCCTCCTGGTCGGTCCCAAGGGCAACACCCTGAGCGCCATCCAGGAGCTCTCCCGCACCGTCGTCCACCGTCGGGTGCCGGGCACCGCCGCCGGCCGGGTTCGCCTGGATGTCGCCGGCTACCGCCAGCGTCGTCGCGAGGCCCTCGAGCGCTTCACCCAGCAGGTCGCCGACCAGGTCAAGGAGAGCGGCGTCCAGAAGGCGCTCGAGCCCATGAACCCGGCTGATCGCAAGGTCGTGCACGACACCGTCAACGAGATCGACGGGGTGTCGACGATCTCCGAGGGCGAGGAGCCCCGCCGCCGGGTCGTCATCATCCCCGGCTGAGCCACTCGCGGCCCTGCCGCACCGCAGTCCCGAAGGCCCCGCATCCGTGCGGGGCCTTCGCTGTTCCTGGGCACGGCCTTGTGGGCCTCACTCACGGGTCCTGTCACCGAGGCGACGTGCCGTGCTCGCTCAGGGCAATCCGCCAGGGGCTGACAGGCTCGCTCCCTTGGTACGGCGGGCCCCCTCGCTGCGCTGCGGCACTGTCCGCCCCGGCGCCACCCGGGATCCGACCACCCTCACCACCTGTCGGAGTGCTGGGACGTGGGGTGGCAGGATGGGTCGTATGGAGGCGTCGGAGGGGTTGATCGCTGCGTTGGAGCGGGCGAGGAGGCTCGGGGTGTTGGGGCCGGGGCCGGTGGGAGAGCATGTGGCCCATGCCCAGGGGTTCGTGGAGGCCCTGGCCCGGGTGCCAGAGGGGTCTCTGGTGGTCGATCTGGGCTCGGGGGGTGGGGTGCCGGGGCTGATCGTGGCGGAGGCGAGGGCCGATCTGCGCCTGGTGCTGCTCGATGCGATGGAGAAGCGCACCGCACTGCTGGCCGAGGCCGTGACGGCCATGGGCATGGCTGATCGGGTCACGGTGCGGACCGGCCGGGCGGAGATGCTGGGCCGGGAGGACGACCTGCGGGCGACGGCGATGGCCGTCACGGCCCGGTCGTTCGGGCCGCCGGCCGCCACCGCCGAGTGTGCCGCTCCCCTGCTGGCCGTCAGTGGTGTCCTCGTCGTCAGCGAGCCGCCCGACTCCCCCGACCGCTGGCCCCACGATCCCCTGGCGGCCCTGGGATTGGTGCCATCCCCCATGCAGGTCCCAGGGATGCAGGTCCTCACCCAGACCTCCCTCTGCCCCGAGACCTACCCCCGCCGCACCGGCCTCCCCACCAAGCGCCCCCTCTTCTGATCTGTCCCCGCCCGTGCGCGGTGTTTCACGTGAAACATGAGGGTTCCCTGCCGGGCAGTCCCCAGGAGCCCGTCCGGTGAGCATGGAGGAGCGCTGTTCGCCCCATCGCCCCAAGCCGGCCCATCACGCCGACCCCCCCGTCACCCAGGCCCACCCGCCCAGGAAGGCGGCCCCAGCCACGCACTCTTCGCCAGCCCGGCCGAGGTGGCGATGAGCCAAGCCTGAGACCTAGCCCCAGGTGCCAACCCTCCGAACGCAGGTCACGGCGGAGAGCCACTCGGCCGGTCCCGGCCTACCCGAGAGCAAGGGCTCGACGCCCCCGGAGTGGAGAAGTGCCTCGACGACACCCCATCTCTCCTTGTCCGGGAAGAAGGAGCGATGCCCGGACTGTCCATGCCACCTTCCAGCGGTGACGGCACGGCACGCAGACCTTCGTCAGGTGAAGGGCTCCCGAGGCGGTGGCGCTCCGAGAACCCTCGTCGGGGAGCAGAGGCCGCTCGGCGACGAGGCTTGGCGCCAGGGTGGACCGCGCCGCAGTGCGGGTTTCCGTGGAACGGGTGGCGCTCGAGTGAGCCGGGTCGCCACGCAGGCCGATGTCGCGGGGCAGAGCCCTTCGAGTGGTCAAGGTGCCGGCGGGGTGGACACTCGGGGTGGACCCTGCCCCCGCGCAGCACCCCCTGTCGCGGAGGAGGGGGTGTCCGGAACGGGTGGCGCTCGGGTGGACAGTGCCGCAGCGCGGCCCCCTGTCGCGGGGGAGAGCCTGGTGGGTGGACCGGGTGGCGCCGGGGTGGACAGTGCCGCAGCGCAGCGAGGGCCCGCGGCTCTCGAGGAGGGCGCCCTGTCAGCCCCCCGCCGCTTGCCCCGAGCGAGCACGGCACGCCGCCCCGGTGACAGGACCCGGACCACCCACACCTCGGAGGAGTGTGTTTCACGTGGAACATGTCGAGGGTCCTTGATCGCGCGCACGCTGGCGGGCAGGATGGCGAACGTTCCGTCCACGGCGCGATTCGCCCGAGGACGATGTGGGGCGGGCATTCCCGCCTGAACCCGAGTGGGGTGCATGAACGACGACCTGCCCGACGGCGGGACGCCTCCGGAGTCCACGGAGGAGCCCGCGCCGTCGCTGACCACCACGACGGAGCCGGGGAGCCACGCGTCGACTCCCTCCCCCGTTCCTGACGCACCACCTGCTCCCGAAGCGGCCACGGCGCCGTCGGAGCCCACCCCGGCGCCGGTGGTCGAGCACGCCATCGACGTGCCCGGCGACCTGGCCCCGGTCGAGGAGATCATCACCGAGGGCGAGCCGGCCAGCGCCGCCCGCCCTCTCCCCCGCGTGATCGCCATCGCCAACCAGAAGGGTGGCGTGGGCAAGACCACGACGGCGGTCAACCTCGGCGCCTGCCTGGCCGAGCTCGGCTTCCGGGTGCTGGTGGTCGACCTCGATCCCCAGGGCAACGCCTCGACCGGCCTCGGGATCAACGTCCGGGCCCTCGATTCGTCGATGTACGACGTGCTCCTCGGTGAGACCCCGATGGAGGACTGCATCGAGGGGAGCTCGGTCCGGAACCTGTTCGTCGCTCCTGCCAGCCTCGATCTGGCCGGCGCCGAGATCGAGTTGGTGCCCGCCTTCAGTCGGGAGCTGCGCCTGCGCAACGCCATCGACTCGGTGAAGGAGGACTACGACTACGTCCTCATCGACTGTCCCCCGTCGCTGGGCCTGCTCACGATCAACGCGTTCGCGGCAGCCACCGAGGTGCTGGTGCCGATCCAGTGCGAGTACTACGCGCTGGAGGGCCTGGGCCAACTGGTGCGCAACGTCGACCTGGTGAAGCGCAACCTGAACGACCACCTCGAGATCTCCACGATCATCCTGGTGATGTACGACGCCCGCACCAAGCTCGCCGACCAGGTGGCGGCGGAGGTCCGGGAGCACTTCGGCGAGAAGGTGTGCCGGCAGATCGTGCCCCGCACCGTCCGTCTGTCGGAGGCCCCGTCGTTCGGGCAGCCGATCATCACGTTCGATCCGAGCAGCCGGGGCTCCATCGCCTATCGGCAACTGGCCAAGGAGGTCAGCGGTGGGCCGTCGTAGCGGTTTGGGAAAGGGTCTCGGGGCGCTGATCCCGGCGACTGAGCGTCTGGAGGACACCGACGCGACCCTGCGTGAGCTGCCGATCTCGCAGATCACGCCGAACACGTACCAGCCTCGGAACCACTTCGACGAGGAGGCGCTGGTCAGCCTGTCGGCGTCGATCCAGGCGGTCGGGGTGCTGCAGCCGATCCTGGTGCGTCAGACGGGTGCCCAGGAGTACGAGCTCATCGCCGGTGAGCGCCGTTGGCGCGCCGCCCGCCGGGCCGGGCTCCAGACGGTGCCCGCCATCGTGCGCCCCACCGAGGACGTCCGCTCGCTCGAGCAGGCCCTGGTCGAGAACCTCCACCGCGAGGACCTGACCCCGCTGGAGGAGGCCGCGGCCTACCAGCAGCTGGTCGAGGAGTTCGGGCACACCCAGGAGGAGGTGGCCCAGCGGGTGGGCAAGAGCCGCTCGGCGGTGGCCAACACCCTGCGCCTGCTGCACCTCCCGCCGAGCATCCAGCGCCTCCTGGCCGATGGCCAGATCTCAGCAGGCCACGCCCGCGCCCTGCTGGGCACCCCCGACCGGGTGTTCCAGGAGGAGCTGGCCCGGGCCATCGTCGCCGAGCACCTGACCGTCCGTGAGGTCGAGGAGCGCGTCCGCGAGCACGCTGGTGCCGATGCCGAGGAGGAGCCCGCCGCAGCGGAGCCCACCAAGGAGCCCGCCGCCGCGGTCCGCCCGGCCGCCCTGCTCGAGCTCGAAGGCCTGCTCTCGGACCACCTCGACACCCGCGTGCAGATCTCGATGGGCGCCAAGCGGGGCCGCGTCGTCATCGACTTCGCCACCCTCGAAGACCTCGAGCGCCTCTACCGCGTCATGCTCGAAGGCCGCGAGCCCACCGACTGAGGCTCGGCCTCCCGACCCACTGCCACCCCGGAAACACTCCACCAAAACCACCACTGGAGAGATTTCCCCAACCTGTGTGCAACCCTGTGGTCAACCTTTCTCCCCCTTCCAGCTGAGGGAACCCTCGACCCACGCTCACCGCCCGCGCGAGATCCTCCGAAACGTCGCCCTCTGCGCGTGGAACGGGTCGGTTCCGACGCCTGATCGGCCCCGTTCGAGGGGTCCGGGTGGCGCCCCTCGGAGCTGGTGAGAGCCCTTCGGAGAAGGCCCCTCGTCGAGGTGACCGGGTGGCGCCGAGGTGGACAGTGCCGCAGCGCAGCGAGGGGCCTGCCGCTGCGTCGCCGGGCGAGCCTGTCAGCGCCCCGCGGCTTGCCCGAGCGAGCACGGCACGCCGCCTCGGTGACAGGACCCGGGAGCCGAGACCACCCATCCGGTGACAGGACCCGTCACCGAGACCTCTCGCGCCACAGGTGGTAGGCACGCGAAGAGGCCGCCCCGAAGGGCGGCCTCGATCGTTGCGTCAGTGGTGGGGGAGCGGCACTCCCCTGGTCTCAGAGGAACTGGCGGAGGTCCTCGAGCAGCTGCCCCTTGCCCTTGGCCCCCACGATCCGGGCGGCCTCCTGGCCGTCCTTGAACACGATCATGGTGGGGATCGACATGACGCCGAAGCGGCGGGCGGTGTCGGGGTTGTCGTCGACGTTGAGCTTGGCGACCTGCAGCTTGCCGGCCTGTTCGTCGGCGATCTCACCCAGGATGGGGGCGATCATCTTGCAGGGCCCGCACCACTCGGCCCAGAAGTCGACGATGACGGGCTCGGACGACGCGCCGATCTGCTCGTCGAAGGTGGAATCGGTCAGGGTGCTGATGTTGTCGGCCATGGCTCCTCGTTCTCAGCCGTTGTGACGTGGTCGGTGGGGTACCGAAGGGATGTGGCGCCGGTTGGCGCCGGTGATCAGTGCTCGCCCTGGGCCTCGAGCCAGCGCTCGCAGTCGATGGCGGCCATGCAGCCCGACCCGGCGGCGGTGATGGCCTGGCGGTAGACGTGGTCCTGGACGTCGCCGCAGGCGAAGACACCCTCGACGTCGGTGAGCGAGCCGTCGTGGGTGACCAGGTAGCCGTTGTCCTCGAGCTGCAGCTGGCCCTTGAACAGGTCCGTGTTGGGCTTGTGGCCGATGGCGACGAAGACGCCGGTGACGGGCAGCTCGCGGCGCTCGCCGTTGGTGGTGTCCTCGAGGGTGATCGACTCGACGGTCTGGTCGCCGGTGATGCCCACGACGGTGGAGTTCCAGGCGAACTTGATCTTGTCGTTGGCGAAGGCGCGGTCCTGCATGATCTTGGAGGCGCGCAGCTCGTCGCGGCGGTGCACGAGGGTGACCGAGCGGGCGAACTTGGTGAGGAAGAGCGCTTCCTCGATGGCGGAATCGCCACCGCCGACGACGGCGATGTCGTGGTCGCGGAAGAAGAAGCCGTCGCAGGTAGCGCAGGTGGAGAGCCCGTGGCCGAGGAGGCGGGACTCCTCGGGCAGGCCGAGCATGAGCGACTGGGCGCCGGTGGAGACGATGATCGAGCGGGCCCGGTAGGTGGGCTCGGCGGTGTCGGGGTCGCCGACCCAGACGCTGAAGGGCTGGGCCGAGAAGTCGACCTTGCTGACCTTGCGGGTGATGACCTCGGTGCCGAAGCGCAGGGCCTGCTCACGGAAGCGCATCATGAGCTCGGGGCCCATGATGCCGTCGGGCCACCCGGGGAAGTTCTCGACCTCGGTGGTGAGCATGAGCTGGCCACCGGGCTGGTCGCTGGTGGAGGAGGGCTCACCCTCGATCAGCAGCGGCTCGAGGTTGGCGCGAGCGGTGTAGATCGCGGCGGTGAGGCCGGCAGGGCCCGAACCGATGATGATGACGTTGCGGATGGGTGTCTCGGACACGTGGAGCTCCGGAGTGGGGGAGATACCCCTGTGGGGTATCTGTCGTCAACGGCTCAGGGGCGGGTGGTATTCCCTGCGGGAGCCGGTTGGTTGCGCTTGCGGAAGACAAGTGCTCCTGCGATGAGGAACACGATGCCCAGCACGAGGTACGCCAGCCACACGCCGGAGGGCAGGATCACGTCGAGCAGGCGGATGGCGAAGATGATCACCAGCACGGCGACGGTGATGCCGAGCACCACGGCGAAGAAGCCGAAGACGATGCCTCGGGCGATGGTGGTGATGGGCCCGGTGGTGCGGTCGCGCACCGATCCGACGACGTTGACGATGGCGTCGGCCGCCTTCGCCGGCCAGTCGCCGTCGAGGCCGCCCTCGAAGATCTGCTCGACCTCGTCGAGCGCCTTGTGGGCGCCGTGGTGCGGCTCGGTGCCGTCGGCCGGGCTGGGCGTCTCCATGGCGGGGGATCCTACCCCCGTGGTCGCGGAGGCTTCCCGAACATCGCCGACGTGGTCGCTCAGGTCGTGCCCTCGGCCAGCACGGTGCACGTCGTGGCGTCGACCACGAGCACCCGGGCGCCCGTTCCGCCGGCGCGATCGACCATGACGATCACCGGTCCGCCCGGCAGCTGGGCCACCGCGGCCGCGGCCCACGACTCACCCGGAGCGGGCGTGATCGGCGGGACCGGGCAGGTCGTCGGAGGCGAGGGCGCCGGGCTCACGTCGCTCGCTGTCGCCTGTTCGCGCTCGTTCGACCCCGCCCCGCGGGACGACCCGTCGAACTGGTGATCGAAGTCGGCTCCGGACGCCTCGAGCACCGCGAAGCGGGCGAGCACCGTGGCCGTGTCGGGCAGCGCACCGAGCTCGGCCAGGGAGGTCGCTGCGGCGGAGCCACCTGCGGTCGGCGCTGCGGCGTCGGCGGTGGACGAGCCGTCGGCCGGCGCGGTGGCGGACGCGGACCCGCTGCTGCTGGCGGAGTCGTTGGAGCTGGAGCGGCTGGCGACCCGGGCCAGGCTCACGCCCACGACGACGAGCACCACGGCAGCGGCCACCCCGGCCAGGGCGCCCGCCCAGGAGCGCCGGCGGTGGCGCCGCACGGCCAGCTCGTCGCGCCGGACCGGGCCGACCAGCAGATCGGGCGCCGGCACAGGTGTCGCGCTGACGGGCGCTGCGTCGTCGGCCGCCAGGCTCGCCGGTGGGGCCTCGTCCATCGCCCGGGCCAGCAGTCGGGCCGAGACGTCGGCGTCGAGCGGGGTGACCGGCTCGGCCAGGCGGGCCACGGCGGCACGGAGCTGCTCGAGCCGGGCGAGGGCCTCGGGCGAGGCCTCCACCAGGGCGCGCTCCTCCGGGGTGGCCGCACCGTCGAGCACGGCGGAGAGGAGCTCGTCGTCGATGGGGGAGCGGTCGTCGTTCATCTCTCGGTCCCTTCGACGTCGGCGACGCGGCCCGGGTTCCCGCCGGGCCGGTGGCCCTGACCGAGCAGGTCGGCGAGGCGGCCCCGGCCCCGCGCGATGCGGGAGCGCACCGTCCCCGGGGGGAGGTCGAGCACCTCGGCGATCTCGGCGTAGTCGAGCCCCAGCTGGTCGCGGAGCACGACCACCACGCGGAACTCCTCGGGCAGCTCGGCCAGGGCCAGGTCGAGGTCGAGCCGGTCGGACACCACGTCGCCCACCGGTGCACCCCGGTCTGGGAGGTCGAGGGTGGTGCCGGGAGCGTCGGCCGGCGACGGAGCGGCATCGAGGCGGGCGACGACTGTGGGGCGGCGGCCCCGGCGGCGCAGCTCGTCGAGGCACACGTTGGTGGTGACCCGGTGCACCCAGGTGTCGAACGCCGATCGATGGTCGAACCGGGGGAGGCCCCGGACGACGGCGAGCAGGGCCTCCTGGGTGGCGTCCTCGGCGTCGGCGTCGTTGCCGCAGAGGCGTCGGCACAGCGCGTGGATGCGGTCGATCCGGTCCCGGAGCACCAGGTCGAGGGCGTCGCGATCGCCGTTCTGGGCGGCGCGGACCAGCGCGTCGTCGTCGTGCTCGATGATGGGTCGAGGGTAGTGGCGGCCTCAGCCGGCGACGATCACCTCGGCGACGTCGACGCGGTGCTGGGCGCCGTCCCCGAGGTCGGTCACCCAGATCAGCACGGCATCGCCCTTGGCCCCCCGGAGGTCGACGGTGGTCGAGCCCTCGATGCCGGTGGCCGACGCGACCGGTGCCCCCCATCCCTCGAGGTCGGTGGCGCTGCCGTCGCCCACGTAGACCGCCATCGACCACCCGGAGGTGGGTGAGGTCAGGGAGAGCGTGCGCAGGGTGTGGGTGGCGTCGAGCCGGACCACGAGCCCGACACCCTGCTTGAGGTTGCCGAACGACCGGTTGGTGTAGGTCTCGGTTCGCCAGGCGGTGTCCGGCCTGCCGTCGACGGCGAGGGCGGCCGTGGGCTCGTTCTCGTCGCCGCCGCCCTGCGGGTCGAACGAGGTGGCCCCGGTGATCGTGACCGCGGCCGTGGACGACGGCGTGGTGGATGAGGGGCTGCCCTGGTCGAACAGGTCGCGCCCGACGCCGGTGCTGGCCACGAGCAGGGCGACGAGCACCAGGACGACGACGATCACGAGGGCGATGACCACCCCGGGGCCCATGCGACGACGGGGTGGGGGTGGCGGCCCGGTGGTGACGGACGGGGTTCCCCAGCCGGGCGTGACCGGGCCGCTCGGGCTGCTCGGAGGGCTCGTCGGCGGCAGCCCACCGACCGGCGCACCGGTGATCACCGTGGCGTCGGCACCGTGCCCGGAGCCAACGAGGCCCTGGTCGAGGCGGGTGGAGAGCAGCGCGGTGCGCAGGTCGTCGGCCGACGCGAAGCGGCTCGCCGGGTCGCGGGCGAGGGCCCGCATCACCACGGCCTCGAGCGCGGGTGGCACCCCGGCGACCACGTCGTGGGGCGGCGGCGGGTCGCGGTGGAGGCGGGCGAGGGCGGTGGCCGCCTGGGTGTCGGCCTGGAACGGCGGCTCCCCGCAGAGGCACTCGTAGAGCACCGCGCCCAGCGCGTAGACGTCGGTGCGGGCGTCGACGGGGCGGCTCTCGACCTGCTCGGGAGCGAGGTACTTCACCGTCCCGAGCAGCTCCGAGGTCATCGTCATGTCGGGCGCGTCGAGCACCTTGGCGATGCCGAAGTCGGTGACCAGGACCCGGCCGTCGTCGGACAGCAGGATGTTGGCGGGCTTGATGTCGCGGTGGACGATGCCCGCCCGGTGGGCGCACGCGAGCGCGTCGGCCACCTCGGCGCCGATGTGGGCGACCTCGACGGGGTCGAGCCGACCGCGCTCGTCGAGGAACTGGCGCAGCGTGCGGCCCCGGACCAGCTCCATGACGATGGCCTCGGTGCCGGGCTCGTCGCAGGTGTCGTAGATGGCGACGATCGCCGGGTGCACGAGGCGCGCCGCGGCGACGGCCTCGTGGTGGAACCGGGCCCGCAGGTTGGGGTCGACCGCCAGATGCGCGTGGAGGGCCTTCACGGCCACCGACCGGCCGAGGACCTCGTCGGTGGCCTCCCAGACCTCGGCCATGCCGCCGTTGGCGATGTGGCGGTCGAGGCGGTAGCGCCCGGCGAGGGTGCGCCCGGTTCCGGGGCGGCCGGGGTCGGTCACGGTCGTGCTCCGTCCGGCGCGGTCACCCCTTGAGGTAGCACATGCCGATCACGCCGGGGCCGCCGTGGGTGCCGATGACGGCACCGATCTTTCCCAGGCGGATCTGCTCTCGCGGGTAGCGCGAGGCGATCATGTCGAGGAACTCGTCGATGTCGGGTGCCTCGCCGTGGAGGACCGACAGCTCGGAGACGGAGGGCTCCTCGAAGAGCTTGTCGCGCAGCCAGGTGAGCGCGCGGGTGCGGGTGCGCTGCTTGCCGGCCTCCTCGACCGCCCCGTCGGCGATGTGGATGATCGGCTTCACCGACAGCATCGAGCCGAGGAGGGCCTTGGCGCTGCCGATGCGCCCGCCCTTCTTCAGGTTCTCGAGGGTGTCGAGCGCGCCGTAGATCTCGGTGCGCCCGACCATGGAGAGGACGAGCTGCTCCACGGCGTCGGCATCGGCACCGTCGGCGGCCGCGGCCGCGGCGTCGAGCACCATCGTGCCGAGCCCGCCGGTGAGCGAGAGGCTGTCGATGACGCGGACGTCGAGCTGGCCCTCGAGCTCCTTGGCGGCGGTGCGGGCGGACTGCACGGTGGCCGAGAGAGCGCCGGAGAGGTTGACGCACACGACCGCGTCGGCCCCGGCCTCCGCGGCGGCGCGGAACTCCTGCTCGAAGCGGCCCGGCGAGGGGGCGGCGGTCTCGGGCAGCAGGCCGGTGGAGGCCATCTTGGCGTAGAAGTCCTCGACGCTGAGCTGCTCGCGGTCGACGTACTCGTCGTTTCCGAAGCGGATGCTGAGGGGCACCACGCCGATGCCGTGGGCCGAGGTCTCGGCCTCGGTCAGGTCGCACGAGCTGTCGGTGACGATGTGGACGCGGCTCACGGGCCCTCCAGTGGATCGGTGTCGAGCGCAGGTCGGCCGGCGTCGGGCGCGGGCGGCTCGGTCTGCGGCGGAGCGTAGCCACCTGGCTCGGTGCCCGACCGGGCGGGATGGTTCGACGCCACCAGCTTCCGGGCCCGGCGCGTGGTCCGGAAGTGCCGGGCCCACCACACGAGCAGGAAGAGCCCGGCGCCGATGGAGAGCACCAGGCCGACGCCCGAGATGGCGGTGGAGCGCACGGTGTAGGTGCTGGTCGCGACGGGCAGGTTGCCGTCGGCCGAGGTGATGGCGACGTCGAGCGGGAAGGCGCCCGAGGCGCGGGTCTCGACCTGGAGGTCGATGGTGGTGGTCTGGGCCGCAGGGAGCTCCTGATCGATGATCGAGCCCTCGGGGAAGTCGAGCTTGGCGCTGCTGAGCACGATGCGGACCCGGGCCGGCACCGGCAGGCGGTTCTCGAGGTTCAGCGGGACCCGGCCCGACGACGAGGTGAGGGTGACGACCTGCTCGGGTGAGACCACGATCTCGCCGGTGATGGCGGAGGTCTGGGTGGAGGCCCCGGCGAGCATGGCGAGCTTCTCGTCGTTGCTGAGGTCACGCGAGCCGGACGACAGCACGGTGAGGGTGACCGGGTCGGTGACGGTCGGCGCGGAGGGCACCAGGCTGAGCAGGCCGGCGAGGGAGGTGCGGGCCGAGCGCAGGGCGGTGGGGTAGCGACCGAGGTCCGAGGGCGGAGCGGAGCGGTAGCCGCGCACGAGCGTGGACGAGCGGCCGTTGACCGTCGAGGTGGCCACCTGGGTGGTGGTGAACAGGTCGGCGACCGTGACGGGGCTGACGAGTGCCTCTCCCGCGCTGCCCGACGCGGCGCCGGTGGGGTCGGCGAGCCCGGCGAGCAGGGTCGAGAGGGCGGCCGGGTCGGCGGTGCCGGGGACGGCCACCGCCACGCCGTGGCCCGAACCGGTCTGGCTCAGCTGCAGCATCGCCAGCTCGGCCAGGGCCCGGTGGCCGGCCAGCACGGGGTCGTCGGTGCCGACCAGCCGCGACGCGGTGCCCTCGTCGGCGACGACGGCCCTCACCGGGCCCGCGTCGCCGGCGTCGATCTCGAACTGGTCGGCGAAGGTGGTGGTGCGGGTGCGGTCGCTCAGCGCCTCCAGTTGCCCGGAGGGCACCACGACCGACGTGGCGCCCAGGCCCTTCAGGCGGGCGAGGGCGGCCTCGCTGACCGTGGGGTCGAGCACGGCGGTGGAGGTGTCGGGCTTGGCGGCGAGGAGCCCGACGAGGGTGCCGGTGCCGGCGGCGTACTGGTCGTCCATCTCGGTGCCGAGCCCGGCCGCCACCCAGGCGCCGGTGTCGATCGGGGCGTAGGGCGCGGCGAGGAGCTGGCGCGAGACCTTGCTCTGCAGGCCACCGAGCGCGCTCGTGCCGTCGGGCTGGGAGCGGTTCAGCAGCGAGAGCGACTCGGGCGACGGGGCGAGGGTGAGGGGCACGTCGGTGCGGTTCCCGACGACCTTGATGGTGGCGCCGAGGTCGGCTGCGGACGCCTCGTCGAGGCTGGGGGACCCGTCGTCGGCGACGGCGACGTCGCCCTCGAGGGGCACGACGACGCCCACCGAGAGGCGCGCCTCGGGCGTGGAGCTGGGGGCGCCGAGCCGCAGGAGGGTGGTGGTGAGGTGGGCGATGGGCTCCCTCGAGCCGGCGGGGTACACCTGCACGACGAGGGGGTAGACGCCGGCGTTCGAGAGCTGCACCCCGTCGGGGGCGGTGGGCGGGCCGATGCTGACGGGGAGCGTGACCACGAACGTGCCGTCGGCCGCCGAGGTGGCCTCGACGACCGTGCGGCGTGGGGTCGACCAGATCGGGCTCCCGAGGCCCTGGTCGGCGACGGCGCCGTCGAGAGCAGCCCGGGTGCGGACGCGGTTGTAGAGCTCGGCGCGCACCTCGGCCCCGGCGGGGATGCCGTCGCCGCGCAGTGCGATCTGGAACACGCCGTCGGGCCCGACCCACGCCGTCTGCTGCACGAGCGCGAGGGTGGGGGCGGCGGTGGCGCCCGACTGCGCCGCCGCGGGGATCGTGCCGGCGAGCGCGGCGGCCACCACCACGAGCGCGGCCAGGAGGGCGCCCAGCGCGACGAAGGGGGAGCGTGGGGGGCGGACGGCGTGGTGGCCCCTGTGCAGGCTCACCTCGCCGGTCCGTCGTCGAGGGGGAGCTCGAGCACGGCCAGGCCGGTGGGCTCGGTGCGGAAGCCGAGGTGCTCGTAGAGGCGCAGGGCGCGGCGGTTGCCCTCCTGGGTGTTGACCAGCACCGACGCGCAGCCCTTGCGGCGGCACCAGTCGAGCGAGTCACCCACGAGGGCGGTGCCTATGCCACGCCCGTGGAGGTCGGGGTGGACGGCGAGGCGCTGGAGGTAGCCGAGGGTGCCGGCCCGCCCGGTGACGTGGTAGCCGACCACGCGGCCGTCCACGGTGGCGACGCGGAAGCGGGCGTGGGGGGTGGCGGTGCGGGCGTCGGCGAGGCCGGGCGCGTCGAAGCGCCAGAACCGGTCGAAGGCCAGCCCGTCGACGGCGAGGACGTCGGTGATGTCGCGCTGGCGGCCGCGGCGCAGGCGGGTGCCGGGGGCGCGGGGCTCGGGCACGCGGCGCAGGTCGTGGCCGAGGAGGTGCAGGCGCTCGTGCACGGTGAAGCCGATGGCGGCGAACGGCGGCTGCTCGATGGCGGTGAGCGCGGGGGTGAGCACCGAGCGGTAGCCGCGGGCCCGCAGCTCATCGAGCGCGCGCGCCAGCCCCGACGAGCTCGGGGTGATGCCCGGGGTCGGGCTCAGGAGCGCGACGGAAGGGTCCCCGCGCCACGAGCCGATCCGCAGGCGGTCGGCGCCCCCGGTGATGGTGTCGAGTCGTCGCATGGCCGTGGCGCGAGCCTACGACCGATCGCGTTCGCGACCCGGGCGTGCGCGGGTCGATCGGCCCTGGGGAGCGCCACGGGCCCGGGGATAGCGTGGCCGCCGTGACGATCCTGCTCGCGGTGCACCCGCAGTTCCTGCTGCACGACACCGGCCCGGGCCACCCCGAGCGCCCGGCTCGGCTCACCGCGGTCATGGAGGGCATCGACGCCGCCGGGCTGCGCGCCGCCATCGTCCGCTTCGAGCCCGGTCCGGCGCCCTGGGACCTCATCGAGAAGGTGCACCCGGGGCGCTACCTGCTGGCCCTCGAGGAGTTCAGCGCCATGGGCGGCGGCCACCTCGACGGCGACACGGTGGTGTCGGAGGACTCCTTCGCCGCCCTGCTGCGCGCTGCCGGTGCCGGCCTCGACGCCGTGGCCCGCCTCGACGCCGGCGAGGGCGACTACGCCTTCTGCGCGGTGCGGCCCCCCGGCCACCACGCCACGCCCCGTCAGGCGATGGGGTTCTGCCTGGTCAACAACGTGGCCGTCACCGCCATGGCCCTGGCCGACCGCGGCGAGCGGGTGCTGATCGTCGACTACGACGCCCACCACGGCAACGGCACCCAGGACGTCTTCTTCCGCGACCCCCGGGTCCTCTACGTGTCGATGCACGAGTACCCGCTCTACCCCGGCACGGGCGCGCTCGAGGAGGTCGGCTGGGGCGAGGGCGCCGGCTACACGATCAACTTCCCGTTCCCCCGTGGCACCACCGGCGACGCCTACCGCCTCGCGATCGACGAGGTCGTGCGCCCGGTCGTCGAGTCGTGGCAGCCGACCTGGCTGTTGATCTCGGCCGGGTTCGACGCCCACCGCCGCGACCCCCTCACCGGCCTGGCGCTCACCGCCGGCGACTACGCCGACCTCACCCGTGAGCTCGCCGGCCTCGTGCCGAAGGGCCGCTGCGTCGTCTACCTCGAGGGGGGCTACGACCTCGAGGCGCTCAGCTCGTGCACGGGCGCGGCGCTGGCCGCGCTGGTCGACGTCGACCACCGCCCCGAGGCGGCCTCGAGCGGTGGCCCCGGGCGCACCGTGGTCGACGCCGTCGCCCACCTCCGGGCCGCGCACCCGCACTGACCCCGCCGGGCCGCGGTGGCGGCACCGGTAGCCTCGTCGCCCGTGATCCCCGACCGGTTGCGCCCCGTCCTCGAGCGCACGACCCCGCTGGCCGAGCGCTTCGCCGCGTCCGGCCACCGGATCTACCTGGTCGGCGGCGTCGTGCGCGACCTGCTGCTCGGCCGCGACATGTCGACGGGGCGCGACATCGACCTCACCACCGACGCCCGCCCCGAGGAGACCAAGCGCCTGGTCAAGGGCTGGGCCGACTCGGTGTGGACCCAGGGCGAGCGCTTCGGCACCATCGGCTGCCGCAAGGACGGGTGGGACTTCGAGATCACCACCCACCGGGCCGAGGCCTACGACCCCGACTCGCGCAAGCCCGTCGTCGAGTTCTCCGACGCCATCGAGGCGGACCTGTCGCGCCGCGACTTCACGGTGAACGCGATGGCCCTCGCCCTGCCCGAGCCGGTGCTGATCGACCCCTTCGGCGGCGCCGACGACCTCGCCGCCGGGCGCCTGCGCACGCCGCTCTCGCCCGAGGTCTCCTTCTCCGACGACCCGCTGCGCATGCTGCGCGCCGCCCGGTTCATCGCCGGCTACGGCCTCGAGCCGGTGCCGGAGCTCACCGCCGCGGTGGAGGCCATGGCCGACCGGATCGAGATCGTGTCGGCCGAGCGCATCCGCGACGAGTTCGACAAGCTGATCGTGGTCGACGACCCGAGCGCCGGCCTGTGGTTCCTGGCCGACACCGGCCTCATCGACCGGTTCCTCCCCGAGTTCGGCAAGATGCGCCTCGAGCAGGACCCGATCCACCGCCACAAGGACGTGCTCACCCACACCATCGCGGTGGTGGCCAAGACCAGGCCCGACCGCCTGGTGCGCCTCGGGGCGCTCTACCACGACGTCGGCAAGCCCCGGACCCGCTCGATCGGCGACGCCGGCGTGTCGTTCCACCACCACGAGGTCGTCGGCGCCCGCATGACCCGCGAGCGCATGAAGGCCCTGAAGTACTCCACCGACGACATCGAGGCGGTGAGCCGCCTGGTGTTCCTCCACCTGCGGTTCCACACCTACAAGATGGGCTGGACCGACTCGGCCGTCCGCCGCTTCGTGCGCGACGCCGACGACCTGCTGCCCGAGCTGATCGAGCTCACCCGTTGCGACTGCACCACCCGCAACGAGAAGAAGGCCCGGGCGCTCTCGCGGCGGATGGACGAGCTCGAGGAGCGCATCGCCGAGCTCCAGGCCCGCGAGGAGCTCAAGTCGATCCGGCCCGACCTCGACGGCAACCAGGTGATGGCCCACCTCGGGCTCGCTCCCGGCCGTGACGTGGGCGAGGCGCTCGACTTCCTGCTCGAGCTGCGCCTCGAGGAGGGCCCGCTCGGCACCGACGAGGCCTACGAGCGCCTCGACGCCTGGTGGGCCGAGCGCCAGGCCGCCGCCGGCAGCACCGCCTGAGGCGGTCGGGTCAGACGCCGTCCTTGCGGCCCCGCACCACGAGGGTGGCGGGCACGAGGCTCATGGTCTCGGTCCAGAACGGGCTCGGCAGGTCGTGCTCGACGGGCGGCTCGAGCAGGGCGTCGACGCGGAAGTTGGCCCGGCCGAACGACGAGAACACGTCGGCCACCGTGCGGGGGTGCACGCGGTCGTCCCCGACGGCGCGCGAGGCCCGGTCGGCATAGGGGCGGCGCACCCGGGGCGGGCCGGGCTCGGTGTCGTCGAGCATCAGGAACGCCGGGTGGGGCAGCGAGCACACCAGCGCGGAGCCGGTGCGCAGCACCCGGTTGACCTGGCGCAGCACGCGGTCGAGGTCGTCGACCCGGCCCAGCTCGTGGGCCGAGAGGGCGGCGTCGATGGTGTCGGCCCGCACGAACGCCAGCTCGGCGAGGTCGCCGTGGTGCAGCTCGAGCTTGACCTCGTGGGCGTCGGCCAGCCCTCGGGCGGCGTCGAGGCGGTCGAGGTGGCCGTCGACGACGATCACGTGGGCGCCCTGCCCGGCGAGGGCCACCGCGGTGTGGCCGTGGCCGGCGCCGAGCACCAGCACCCGCTTGCCCTCGGTGGGGCCGAGGAGGCGCAGCGCGGACTCGTCCGGGATGTCCGGGCCGTAGCTGACGACGTCGACGGGGAGCTCGGCGTCGGCCGGGAAGGCGGCGACGGGGAGGGGTGGCGACGTGGAGAAGAGGGCCGGCTCGTTCACCCGGCCAGTCTCCCGCGGTGCGCCCGCGGGCCGGTGGACCGGCATCCGGCTCCCGACGACCGCCCGCGCCCTCCTCGGTCGTTCGACCGTGCGCGGCTCCTCCGGTGCGGCGTGTCGCTACCCTCGGGTGCCGTGAGCTTCGGACCGGGATCGATGCGCGGCGCACCCTCCGGTGCGCCCGGCGAGGTCGACTACCGGCTCGCGCGCCAGCACCTGATCTCCGAATACCGCAAGGGCCGGCTCGCCCAGCACGAGGTCTGCGACGCCCACCCCGAGCTCGTGCGCGCCGCCCGGGAGGCCTCGCAGCCGTCCGACCGCGACTGCCCGATCTGCGAGGACGAGAAGCTGGTGCTCGTCTCCTACGTCTTCGGCCCCCGGCTGCCCAGCCACGGGCGCTGCATCACCACGGCCAAGGAGCTCAAGGACCTCTCCCGCCGCCAGGGCGAGTACGCCTGCTACGTGGTCGAGGTGTGCCCCGGCTGCAGCTGGAACCACCTGGCCCGCACGTTCATCCTCAACCCCGCCCGCTCGGCCTAGGCCCGTGCCGTGCCGGGTAGGGGGGCTCGTCGCGGCGTTTCCTTCGCTCTGCGTTATGTCGTCCGACAGAGACTGACCGGACGCCCGCCCGCAGGTCGCCTTCCCACGGAGCTCTGACCCACCCCCATGTCCCCCCGATCCACCGGCGCCGCCGGGTCCGACGCCTCGCGACGGGCCAAGAACGCGCGCAGCGCCCGGCGCCAGGACCTCAAGCCCAACGGCAAGCGCCGCAGCATCATCTGGCGCATGCGCCGGGTGTTCTACGCCGTCGGCCTGGTCTTCGTCCTCGTCATCGCCGGCGCCGGCTACCTGTTCACCCAGGTGCCGCTCCCGGCCGAGGACCCGCCGCTGTTGCAGACCTCGTTCTTCTGCTCGTCGGAGGTCACCAGCGGTTGTGGCGCCGACAACTCGATCGCCCAGCTGTCGGGCACCGAGGACCGCATCGCCGTCACCTACGACCAGATCCCGCCGGTGCTGGTGTCGGCCGTGCTCGCCGCCGAGGACCGCACGTTCTACGACCACGGCGGCGTCGACCCGGTCGGCATCGTCCGGGCCCTGTGGGCGAACCTGCGCAGCGACTCGGTGCAGCAGGGCGGCTCGACGATCACCCAGCAGTACGTGAAGAACGTCTACCTGACCCAGGAGCGCACCCTCACCCGCAAGGTGAAGGAGGCGGCCCTGGCGGTGAAGCTCGAGCGCGAGCTCCCGAAGCAGGAGATCCTCACCCGCTACCTCAACACCATCTACTTCGGCCGGGGCGCCTACGGCGTCGAGGCCGCCTCGCGGGCCTACTTCGGCAAGTCGGTCGGCGACATCACGTTGCCCGAGGCCGCCTACCTGGCCGGGCTGATCCGCTCGCCCGAGACCGCCGACGCCCAGCTCCCCGCCACCGACCCGAAGGCCGGCACCAACCGCGCCACCGCGGTGCAGCGCCGCAACTCGGTGCTGCAGGCGATGGTCGAGACCGGCGACATCACCCAGGCCCAGTACGACGAGTTCTCCCAGCTCGGCTGGGACGACGTGCTGCCCCGCTCCACCAAGACGATCTTCGGCCGGGTCTCGCACCCCGAGTGGGGCACCGAGTACTGGATCGAGTACGTGCGCCACTGGCTGGTGCAGCCCGAGTCGGCCGGCGGCCCCGGGTTCACCGACGCCGAGGTCTACGGCGGTGGCCTGCGGGTGTACACGACGCTCGACATGGCCAACCAGGAGGAGGCGGTCAACGCCATCGACTCCACCATGAACCAGCCCGGTGACCCGGCCGCGGCGCTCGTGTCGATCGACGACACCGGTGCCGTGCGCGC
Organism: uncultured Actinomycetes bacterium; assembly: GCA_945957335.1. Taxonomy (GTDB): domain Bacteria; phylum Actinomycetota; class Acidimicrobiia; order Acidimicrobiales; family Acidimicrobilacustridaceae; genus CAMFLJ01. The sequence continues at coordinate 18,752 of CAMFLJ010000001.1, forward strand.
CATGGTGGGTGGCCAGGGCTACGACTCGGGCAGCTCCTACGCCAAGGTGAACCTGGCCGTCGGCGCGGCGGGCGGCGGCGGCGGTCGCCAGGCGGGCTCGTCGTTCAAGATGTTCACCCTCGCCGAGGCCATGAACCAGGGCGTCCCCCTGTCCAAGACCTACAACGCCCCCTCGAAGATCACGATCAAGGGCGCCGACGCCGGCAAGGACTACGTCGTGGGCAACTACGCCGACGCGGGCCTCGGCACCCTCGATCTCGTCCAGGCGACGGCCAAGTCGTCGAACACCGCCTACGTGCAGCTCATGCAGGACGTCGGCCCCGAGAACGTGGTGGCCCTCGCCAAGCGCATGGGGATCACCACCGAGCTCAACCCCGACCTCTCGCTCACCCTCGGCACCGCCGACGTCTCGGTCCTCGACATGGCGTCGGCGTACTCGACCCTGGCCGACGGCGGCGAGCACCGCCCGGACTACGTCGTCTCCAAGGTCACCGACGCCTTCGGCAACGTGCTGTGGGAGCATGACACCAAGAGCGACCGCGTGCTCTCCGACGACGTCACCGCCAACGTGAACTACGCCCTCAGCCAGGTCGTCGAGGCGGGCACAGGCACCGCCGCCAAGATCGGCCAGCCGGTGGCCGGCAAGACCGGCACCACCGAGAACTACCGCGACGCCTGGTTCGCCGGGTTCACCTGCAAGCTCACCACCGTCGTCTGGATGGGCTACCCCGACGTCAACGCCGACGGCTCGACCAAGTTCATGAAGTCGGTGCACGGCAAGTCGGTCACGGGTGGTTCGTTCCCCACCCAGATCTGGCAGAAGTACATGGCCAAGGCCACCGTCGGGCTCGACTCGTGCCCGTTCCCGAGACCGGCCGACAAGCCCGCGACACCGGGCACGGGCACGGTGCTGACCGGCCCCACCACGACGGCGACGACGGCCCCGCCCACCACCGAGGCGCCGGCCTCGTCGACCACCCTGGCGCCCACGACCACCACGACGCGGCCGCCCACCACCACCACGACGAAGCCGCCGACCACCACCACGACGGCGCCCAAGCCGCCGGGGGGCTGACCCGGCCCGGGGCCGCACCGACGCGACCTTTGCCGTGGGCGGTCGCCCCCGCTAGCGTTCCGATCACCGCCGGTAGCCGAGGGGCACTGGACGGGAAACAGGAGGCTCTCATGAGCGCACGCACCACCGTGCCCTCCGTCCGTGGCCGCAAGGTCCGCCGGGGGGACGTCCCGTTGGTGATGGTGACGGCCTACGACGCGCCCGGCGCGCGCATGGCCGACGCCGCAGGTGTCGACATGATCCTGGTGGGCGACAGCCTCGCCATGGTCGTGCTGGGCTACGACGACACCCTCCAGGTGACCGTCGACGACATGGCCCACCACACGGCCGCCGTGGCCCGCGCCAAGCCGGCCGCCCTCGTCGTCGCCGACCTGCCCTGGCTCAGCTACCACGTGTCGGTCGAGGACACCGTGCGCAACGCGGCCCAGCTGATCCGGGCCGGGGCCCACGCCGTGAAGCTCGAGGGCGGCCGCAAGCGCCTCCCGATGGTCGAGGCGCTCGTCGACGCCGAGATCCCGGTGATGGGCCACATCGGCCTCACGCCGCAGTCGGTCAACGCCATGGGTGGGTTCAAGGTGCAGGGCCGCAAGCACGACGCCGCCCTCGCTCTGGCCGAGGACGCCAAGGCCCTCGAGCACGCCGGCTGCTTCGCGATCGTGGTCGAGGGCGTGCCCGACGAGGTCGGCCGCATGCTCACCGAGGCCGTCGACGTGCCCACCATCGGCATCGGTGCCGGCCCCGGCACCGACGGCCAGGTGCTGGTCTTCCACGACGTGCTCGGCATCGAGGACCGCATCACCCCGAAGTTCGTGCGTCGCTACGCCACCCTCGGCGCCGAGGGCACCCGGGCGCTGGGCGCCTACGCCGACGACGTGCGCACCGGCGCCTTCCCGAACGCCGACGAGAGCTACCACCTCGCGTCGGGTGAGGCCGAGGCCCTCGGGCTGTACGGCGCCCACCTGGCGTGATCACCGGGCCCCGGGGCGCCTGGCGCGCGGTGCTGGTCGCCCTGGCGGCCGGGTTGCTCGCCGCCGGGTGCTCCTCGGCCTCCACCGCCGACCGCGCCGACACCCCCGCGTCCGAGGCGGCGTCGGCCACCTCGCCCTCGACCGATCCCTCGGGCACCACCCTGGTGGCGCCCGAGGGCTTCCCCGCCGGCACGCTCACCGTGACGCGCCCCGACGGCTCCGTCGAGGAGCTGCGCGTGCACGTCGCCGACACGCCGGCCCTGCGCCAGCGGGGGCTGATGGCCGTCACCGACCCCGGCCTCGGCGGCCGCGACGCCATGGTGTTCGTGTTCGCGGGCGACTCGACCTCGGCCTTCTGGATGAAGGACACGCTCCTGCCCCTGTCCATCGCGTGGTTCCGGGCCGACGGCACCTACGTCGACCAGGCCGACATGGACCCGTGCCCGGCCGGCACCCAGTGCCCCACGTTCGGGGCCTCCGGGGCCTACCGCTACGCCATCGAGGTGCCCCTCGGCGGGCTCGAGGCCCTGGGCCTCGTCGAGGGCTCGACCATCGCCCTCACCACGGGCTGACGCGCCGCCGCTTGGGATCCGCGGGCCGCGTCCGGTAGGGTCGCCCGGTCAATTGAAGCCCTGCCCCGTGCGTACGGGGCCCCGGATCCCAAGGGGATCGGGTCCAGAGGGAGGTGATGCGCTCCATGCGGGCGTATGAACTCATGATCATCTTCGACGGCGACGTCGAGGACACCGCAGTCAACGAGCATCTCGCGAACGTGAACCGCCTGGTCGAGGCCGGCGGTGGCACCGTGGCGAAGACCGACCGTTGGGGTCGTCGCCGGTTCGCCTACGAGATCAACCACAAGTGGGAAGGCATCTACGTCGTCCTCGAGATCGCGACCGAGGGTCGTGACCTCTCCGAGGTCGAGCGCGTCCTCCACCTCGCGGACGACGTCGTCCGCCACAAGACGATCCGCCTGCCCGAGGCCGAAGCCACCCGTCGTGGCCTCCTCGGCGAGGCGACCCCGGCGTAGCCGGGCAACCCAGGGAGATCCGAGATGGCACCTGGCAACAGCGTCACCCTCGTCGGCAACTGCACCCGTGACCCGGAGCTCCGGTTCACGTCGAGCGGTCAGGCGGTGGCCACCTTCGGCCTCGCCGTGAACCGTCGCTGGCAGAACCGACAGACCAACGAGTGGGAAGAGGCGGTCTCGTTCTTCGACGTCACCTGCTGGCAGCAGATGGCCGAGAACGTGGCCGAGTCGATCACCAAGGGCAGCCGAGTGGTCGTCACCGGCCGCCTCGACCAGCGGTCCTGGGAGACCCAGGACGGCGACAAGCGGTCGAAGGTCGAGATCGTCGCCGACGAGATCGGCCCCAGCCTGCGCTACGCCACCGCACAGGTGGTCCGCAACGAGCGCCGCGACGGCTTCGACGGCGGTGGCAGCGGTGGTGGCGGCAACGCCCCCGCCCAGCGCCCCGTCCCGAACGAGCCGCCGGCCGGGTACGACATGGATGAGGAGCCGTTCTGATGGCCAAGGCAGCACCGAAGCGCGGGAAGAACAAGGACAACGCGCGTCGCAGCAAGAAGAAGATCAGCGTCCTGACGCAGGAGAAGGTCGAGTACGTCGACTACAAGGACGTGAACCTGCTCCGCCGGTTCATGTCCGACCGCGCCAAGATCCGCGCCCGTCGCGTCACCGGCAACGACTCGCAGCAGCAGAAGGAGATCGCCCGGGCGATCAAGAACGCCCGTGAGATGGCGCTGCTGCCCTACACCAACCGGGTCACGACCCAGCGTGGTGGCGGTCGTGATCGTGGCGACCGCGGTGATCGTGGCGACCGCGGCGATCGCGGGCCGCGTCGTGACGCCGACCTCGAGGCTCCGGCCACCGAGGTGACGGAGACCGACGCCGTGACCACCGAGGTCGAGGAGACCACGGAGGTCGAGGTCGTGGAGGTGGCCGAGTGAAGCTCCTGCTCCGTTCCGACGTCGAGGGCGTGGGCAAGCGCGGCGACATCGTCGAGGTCGCCGACGGCTACGGCCGCAACTACCTCGTCCCCAAGGGCTTCGCCATCGCGGCGTCGCCCGGCGTGGCCGCCCAGGCCGAGTCCATGCGCCGCTCCCGTGACCTCAAGGACGCCCAGGACCGGGCGGCCGCCGAGGAGATCGCCAAGCAGCTCGTCCCCGCGGTCATCACCGTGACCTCGAGGGCCAGCGGCGAGGGCAAGCTCTTCGGCTCGGTCACCACCACCGAGGTGCTCGAGGCGGTGAAGGCCCAGACCGGCATCGAGCTCGATCGCAAGGCCATCCACCTCGACGAGGCGATCAAGACCACCGGCACCCACCACGTGGCCGCCAAGCTGCACTCCGACGTGCAGTTCCAGATCACCGTCGAGGTCAGCGCCAGCTGATCCCACCGCCGGCTCCGGCCGGCACGGTGCTCGACAGTTCCATCGCGAGGGGCCGCTGCGGCGGCCCCTCGGCGCGTCCCGGCCCGGTGTCGTGGAGGTGGCCCCCGGGTGTCATTGCGGTGACAACGGTCACAATGGCCCTGACCTGCGGTGATGCCCGCCCGACGCTGCGTGGCGGATCGAGCGGCTCGTCCGACACTGCTTGTCCACAGTTGCACCACCGTGCGCTGTCACACCCCCTGCGTAGGGTCGTCCCCATGGCGCACAAGGGTTCGGCCCACACGCTTCGTTCCACAGGCCACGGGGGTTGTCCACACCCCGTCCACAGGGGTTTCCGCAGCAGAAACCGGGGTTGTTCCCCTACCGATCCCCAGGGCCGCGCGGCGACAGTGGTGGGGCCATGAGCTTCACCGACGACGAGCCCCGCACCTCCCGGCCCCAGGGCGCCGGCCGGGTGCCTCCGCACAACCTCCAGGCCGAGGAGTCGCTCCTCGGGGCCATGCTCCTGTCCAAGGACGCCATCGCGGTCGCGTCCGAGATCCTCGACGCCGAGAACTTCTACAAGCCGGCGCACGGCCACATCTTCGAGGCCATCACCTCGCTGTCGGCCGCGGGCGAGCCGGCCGACCCGGTCACCGTCGCCGAGGAGCTGCGCCGTGCCGGCCTCCTCGACGCCATCGGCGGCCCCGCCACCCTCGTCACCCTCCAGGCCAGCACCCCGGCCATCTCCAACGCCTCGCGCTACGCCCGCATCATCGAGGAGCACGCCCTGCTGCGGCGCCTCATCGGCGTGGCCGGCGAGATCGCCGAGATGAGCTACGACCTGCCCGAGGACGTCACCAAGACGGTCGACCAGGCCGAGTCGCTCGTGTTCGAGGTCGCCCAGCGCCGCGTCACCGACACCATGGCGCCGATCCACGACCTCCTGAACGACAACCTCGACCGGCTCGAGTCGCTCTACGACAAAGGCGATGCCATCACCGGCACGCCCACCGGCTTCCTCGACCTCGACGAGCTGCTGTCGGGGCTGCAGCCCAACGCCCTCTACGTGCTCGGCGCCCGCCCCTCGATGGGCAAGACCGCGCTGGCCCTCGGCGTGGCCGGCAACGCCGCCATCGAGGCCCAGCGCCCGGTGCTGGTGTTCTCCCTCGAGATGGGCCAGCTCGAGCTCACCCAGAGAATGCTGTGCTCCGAGGCGCGGGTCGACTCCAAGCGGGTGCGCAACGGCAACCTCAGCGAGAGCGACTGGGGCAAGATCGCCCACGCCACCGGCCGCCTGGCCGAGGCGCCGATCTGGATCGACGACAACCCCAACCTCACGATCATGGAGATCCGGTCGAAGGCCCGCCGGCTCAAGAGCCGCCTGGGCGACCTCGGCCTGGTGGTCGTCGACTACCTCCAGCTGATGACCGGCCGCTCCAACGCCGAGAACCGCCAGGTCGAGGTGTCGGAGATCTCCCGAGGCCTCAAGATCCTCGCTCGCGAGCTCGAGTGCCCGGTGCTGGCGCTCTCGCAGCTCTCCCGCCAGCTCGAGATGAGGGCCGACAAGCGCCCGATGCTCGCCGACCTGCGTGAGTCGGGCTCGATCGAGCAGGACGCCGACGTCGTGATGTTCATCTACCGCGACGACGTCTACAACCCCGACTCTCCCGACCGCGGCACCGCCGAGATCCTGGTGAGCAAGCACCGAAACGGCCCCACGGGAATGGTGCGCCTGGCGTTCCTCGACCACTACACGAAGTTCGCCAACATGGCCCGCGGGGCGTAGCCGGCCCGATCGTGCGATCCTGGCGAGGTGATCCTCGGCGGGGTCGTCTTCGACGGTGGGAGCGGCGCGCAGCTCGTAGCGATGGTGGCGGTGATGGCCTCGGCCCTGCTGCTTCCGGTCGGCGCGTTGCTGGTCGTGTCCGGTGGTGGCCGTCGCGGTGTCGGGGTGGCGTTGATGGTGCCCTTCGTGGTCGCCCTGCTCGCCTACCTGCAGACCAGCTCCGACAACGCCACGGCGTTCAAGGAGACGTCCGATGCCGCGCAGGCCCGGCGAGACGCCTACATCGACGGGCTCGGGTTCACCGTGCACGCCCCCTCCGACGCCACCCGTGACAGCGTGCGCGTCGATCCCGCGGCGAGCCCTCCGGAGGTCCGGGTCGTGGTGCCGGTCGAGGGCACCCAGTACGGACGTGAGGTCGTGGAGGCGATGGTGTCGCCGAACTGGTTCGCGACCGACGCGTGGCTGAGCGCTCCGGCCTGCGACCCCCTGTCACCCATCGGCCTCTCCACCTGGATGGCGCTCGACGGGTGCGAGGTGGTGGGCCAGCTAAACGACGGGACACCGGTCGCCGTCGTCCCGACGAACCTGCCCGACGTCGAGGTGGTTGTCAGCCACCGTGGTTCCACCCTGCTGGTGATGGTGCTCGACCAGGGTGTGTCGCCCGGTGCCTCGATCGCCGCACTCGACACGCTCGGGCCCATCGACCTCCACAGCCTCTCGTGAGCGTTGTGACCACGACGATGGGAACCAGCCTGGCGACGTCGACGTCTGACCACCCATGAGCCCTCGGTCCGACGTGAGCGTGCTGCGGCGGCGACGGGTCCGCCGGGCTGCCGGTTGGGTGCTGGCCCTCGTCCTCCTGGCGCTCGCCGTCGGGCTCCTGGTGATGATCTTCACGGGCAATGCCCCCGGGTCGTCACGCAGCTGCACGATGGAGGAGGTCATCGGGCCCGACGGGCGCGGGTACCACCACGACCCCCGGCGGGACTGCCGTCTCGTCGACCAGGACGGCAACGAGCTCGACGGCTGATCTACCGCAGCAGCTGGCGGAGCAGGTCTCGCGCCGGGGCGGTGATGCGCTCGACCTCGTCGGGGGTGGCGGGCCGGGATCCGGCGGACACCCAGGGGTCGCCGGGGCGCAGGCAGACGGTCAGCTCGGCCGGCTCGTGCCACGTGCACCGGATCACCGTGACCGTGCCCGGGACCTGGCGGCTGTCGTGGAGGTCGGCGGCGGCGTGCGCGTACGACTCGCCGGCCCGCAGGACGCGGGGAGAGCCGACCAGGCGCACCTCGTCGACGGTGCGCTCGTCCTCGGCGCCCAGCCGGTAGCGCTCCCGCTGGAAGACCTCGCCGTCGAGGTGCTCGGCCCACGTGGTGTCGGTGAGCTCGCCGGCGACGACGGTGGACGTGAACTCGTAGGGGTGGTCGTGCACCGGCGGGTGCTCGGGTGCGGTGGCCGGGTCCCAGACGTGGAGGCGGCGCTCGCCGCGGTCGTCGAGGCGGAGCGACAGCAGCCCGATGCCCTGCACCTTCCACGGGTGGACATGGGGGTCGGCGAGGACGGCCAGCGCGTCGCGGCGGTCGAGCGCCGCCGCCTCGTCGCGGTCCGCCGCCGACGCCATCAGCCGAACTGGAGCAGCTCGAAGGGCACGCCGCCGGCGATCACCTCGGTGAGCCACATCGGCCCGCCGTGCATGGTGGTGCTCTCGAGCGGGCCTCGAACCTCGAACCCGGCGTCGGTGGCCTTCGTGGCCGCAGCAGCGGCGTCGCGGGAGAGAACGGCCAGCAGCCGCAGCCCGGGCTGCACCGAGCCCTTCAGGTGCTCGGGGATCTGCAGCAGGTCGAGGGCGCCGGGGCTCTCGCCCACGAAGCACGCCCGCACCGGGCCGTCGAGCCCGGTCCAGCCGAAGAGCCGCTCGGCGATCTCGGGCGCCACGTCGTAGGGGCCGACCGGGCCGAGGCCGGCGACCTCGGTGCAGAGGCGCACGGCCTCGTCGATGTCGTCGGTGAGCACGACGGTGTGCGACAGCGCCTTCGGCATCGGGACCCCCTGGTGAGCGAGCGCCCACGGTGCCACAACCGGAGGTGCCGGGACGCGCCGGGTGGCGGCCCCGAGGAGCCGCCACCCGGGCCGGCGGCAGGGGGGAGCTGCCGCGTCCTCGACGTCGTTGGGTGCTGCGTCAGCTCCTCACGGGTCGTCGTCCGCGCACACCGGACGGGCTCCGCCGCCCACCGGAACGACCTCTTCTCGCATCATAGTGACGTCCGTCACAGACCGCCGGGACGCTCGCCGCGGCGGTGAAAGCCCGGGTCGTCCTGGGCGCAGCGGGCACAATCGCTACAGCCCCGACCGCCCCCTGCCGAGGGAACCTTCCATGGCCAGCGATCCGCCCATCCATCGCCCGTCGGTCCCCGTGACCATGCCGCACTGCCCCGTCTGCGGCGTCGAGCTGCAGCTCGGCAGCTCGGGCTCGCTCGACCGTTGGAGCTGCACCGCGGGCCACGGCCTGGCCATGACGCTCTCGGAGTCCTACGAGCGCCTGCAGGAGGACGAGATCGGCCACCTCTGGGCGCTGGCCCGCGACGCCGCACCCGGCCCGCTGCCCAGCCCCTTCGACGGCGTGCACATGCGCCGCTTCTCGCTGCCCTACGACGCCGACGAGGTGCCCGAGGGCGAGGCCGGCGACGGCCCCGACGTGGGCACGGTCGAGATCGACGTCGACGTGGCCAACCAGTTCGTGTGGTTCGATGCCGGCGAGCTCGACGCGCTGCCGGCCGACCTGCCCGATCCCGAGCCCAGCGCCGCGGAGCTCGAGAAGGTCGCCGAGATCGCCGCCCAGTTCGGCGCCGGCATCGAGGCCGCGGCCGACGAGCGCGACGCCGACGACCTCTCCGAGCGCTTCTACCGCCGCGTGTCCCGCAACCCCGCGGCGCTGGCCACGCTCGACCGCGTCGGTCGCACCCTCACCGCCTACTGACGGCGCCCGCCGGGCCGGGCGGTAGCTTGCCGGGCGAGCCGACCCGGGAGAGCCATGCCGACCACCGCCATGGAGGCCTGCCTGCAGCGCGTCCACCGGGCGCTGCTCGACGACACCTCGGGTGAGGTCGCGGGCTACATCCCCGAGCTGGCCACCGTCGATCCCGCTCCCTTCGGCATCGCCATCGCGACCGTCGACGGTCACGTCCACGGTGTCGGTGACGACCGTTCGGAGTTCACGATCCAGTCGATCTCGAAGCCGTTCGTCTACGGCATCGCGCTCGACGACCACGGTGTCGAGCGGGTGCTCGAGCGGGTCGGCGTCGAGCCGTCGGGCGAGGCGTTCAACTCGATCGTGATGGACGAGCGCAACAACCGGCCGATGAACCCGATGGTGAACGCCGGGGCGATCGCCTGCGCCGCCATGGTGCGGGGCGACGGGCTCGACGAGCGCCGCCGTCGGGTGCTCGACACCTTCGCCCGCTACGCCGGTCGGCCCCTCACCGTCGACCGGGCCGTGGCCGAGTCGGAGCGTCGGACCGGCCACCGCAACCGGGCCATCGCCTACCTCGAGCTCAGCACCGGCATGATCGACGAGCCGGTCGAGGAGCACCTCGACCTCTACTTCGACCAGTGCTCGATCCGCGTCACGGCGCGCGACCTGGCGATGATGGCGGCCACGCTGGCCAACGGGGGCGTGAACCCGGTGACGGGGGAGCGCCCGCTGGAGCCCGAGAACGTGGCCCGGGTGCTGTCGGTGATGGCCACCTGCGGCATGTACGACTGGTCGGGCGAGTGGATGTTCCGCATCGGGCTGCCGGCCAAGAGCGGTGTGGGTGGCGGCATCATCGCCGTGCTGCCCGGACAGTTCGGGATGGGCACGTTCTCGCCCCGCCTCGACGAGTTCGGCAACAGCGTGCGCGGCGTGCGGGCCTGCGAGGAGGTCGTCGACCTGCTCAACCTGCACATGCTCGACGCCACGGCCACCGCGGCGCCGGTGGTGTCGCGCCGCTACACGGCGGCGGAGGTCTCGTCCCGCCGGGTGCGCCGGGCGGGCGACGCCGAGCTGATCCGCCGCTCGGGCGCGGCGGTGACCGTGCTGCAGCTCCAGGGCGACCTGTTCTTCGCCACCGCCGAGCGGCTCGTGCGCACCATCGAGCACGTCGGCGACGACACCCGGGTGGTGGTGCTCGACGCCCGCCGCACTGGTCGGGCCACCGCGGGCGCCGTGGCCCTGCTGGCGGTGCTGCACGAGGTGCCCCGTCAGGGGCCCACCCTGCTGCTCGCCGGTGCTGGTGACGGCCTGATCGACGCGCTGGCCGCCGAGGGTGGGGCCTGGCCCGCCGAGCACCTCTTCGCCGACGTCGACCTCGCCCTCGAGTGGGCCGAGGACCTCGTGCTGGCCGAACTGGCCCCGGCGGCCGCGGCCACCGAGGCCGACGTCGCCGACGGGATCGACCTCCTGGTGCGCCTCGACGCCGACGACCGGGCGGCGTTGGCGCCCCTGCTCGTCACCGAGCACTACGACGCGGGCCAGCACATCCTGCGCGAGGGCGAGCCGGCCGACCGTCTGTGCCTGCTCGTCGAGGGCCGGGCCTCGGGGATCGTGCGCATCGGCGAGGGCGACGCCGCCCACGACCGGCGGGTGCGCACCTTCGGCCCCGGCACGCTCTTCGGCGAGGCCGCCGTGCTCGAGGGCGGCGTACGTCCCACCGACGTGGTGGCCGACGCAGCCTGCACCGTGCTCTCGCTCGGGCGCGACGCGCTCACCGACCTGGAGGCGACCCGCCCCGAGGTCTACGCCCACCTCCTGGCCGGCCTGGCCCGGAGCCTCTCGGAGCTCCTGCACCAGGCCGTCGACGAGCTGCGCGCCCTCGGCGACTGAGCCGGTCGCCGGTACGGTCGGCGCCATGAAGATCGCCACCAACCGCAGGGTCGACCGGGCCGAGCTCGAGGCGTTCGTGGCGCCGCGCCACCGGGGCGTGCTGCTCACCACCCGGGCCGACGGGCGGCCGCAGAGCTCGCTCGTCACCATGGGCCTGAGCGCCGGCGAGATCCTGATCTCGAGCTACCCGGAGCGGGCCAAGGTGCACAACGTGCGGCGCGACCCGCGCGTGTCGGTCGTGGTGATGAGCGACGAGTTCAACGGCGAGTGGGTGCAGGTCGACGGCACCGGGCGGGTGGTCGACCTGCCCGACGCGGTCGAGGAGCTGGTCGAGTACTTCCGCTGCATCAGCGGTGAGCACTCCGACTGGGACGAGTACCGCGAGGCGATGGTGCGCCAGGGCAAGTGCCTGATCCGCGTGGCGATCGACGAGTGGGGCCCCGTCGCCAGGGGCGGCTTCCCCGCCCGCCTGGCCGAGAGCTGAACCGCCGGGGCGCTCTGCCGGAGTCAGCGTGCCCGGGGTGCAGGGGGCAGCGCGAGCGCGTCGAGGAGGCGCAACCGTGACCCACGCCGCCGGAGCTCGCCCTGGGCCCGGGCGAGGTGGCGCGCCGTCGGGGCGACGAGCGCCAGCTGGGCCCATGCCACGACGAGGCCGATCGGGTAGAGACACGCGACGCCCGAGAGGATGAAGCCGACGAAGGCCAGGAGCGCCGCCGCATCGGCGACGGCGACCTGCAGGAAGAAGGCCGTGCGGTACGACCCGGCGAGGGCGGGGAGGGTCGACCCGTCGAGCGGCCGCCGCCGCAGCCACGCGCCGGCCGCCAGGCTGAGCACCGACCCGATGAGGGTCACGGCGACGCCGACCCCGACCGGGCGCGGTGCGGCGTCCGGCTCGGAGCCATAGCCCGCGAACACGGCCAGGATGACGACGACCACCCCGACCAGGCCCACCGCGGCGGTGAACGCGATCCACAGCGAGCGGAGGGTGGTCAGGGTGGAGTCACCCCTGTCGGCCGCCTTCCGCATGCGCCACTGGACCCCACCGGGGACGAGGAGCGCCCAGCTCGAGCCGAGCGCGTCGCGCCAGCCGGGATCGTCCGCCGAGTCCACGGCGACGACCGTAGCCGTGGCGCCGGGGGCGGTCGGGTGGGTCAGGTGTAGCTCTCGCGCCGGCGGCGCTGGCGGGCGCCCGAGCCGATCAGGCCGAGGTCGGCGAGCAGGGCGATGAGCACGAACACCCAGCCGAGGCCGCTCACGCCGCGGACCGGCGCGTAGGCGAAGGTCCAGGTGAGGGTGGTCCAGGGCAGCAGGAAGAACCCGAGCACGGGCCAGACCCAGGTCGTGAACGCCACCGACAGCCGATCGGTGAAGAGCCAGGTGAAGAACAGCGCGAGGCGCGGTGAGATGGCGGCGAACAGAACGAGGAAGCAGCCCATCGGGGCAGTCTCGTCGCGCCGTCGTCGCTCGACCAGGGTCAGTCGTCGAGCGCGGCCCACGCCGCGGTGCGGAAGTCGACGCAGATCGCGGGCGGGGTGGGCGAGGTCCAGGCCGCCTGGGTCATCAGCACGGTGACGAGCTGTTCGGCCGGGTCGTTCATCCAGCAGGTGCCGAGGCCGCCATCCCACCCGTAGCTGCCGACCGAGCCGGCCAGGTCGCTGCGGCGGGTGACCACCGACAGCCCGAGCCCCCACCCACGGGCGTCCCACTCACCCTCGACCAGCCCGCCGGCCTGCTTCTGGGCCGCGGTCAGCTGGTCGGTGGTCATGGCGGCCACCGCGGCCCGCGACAGCACCCGGCCGTCGGGGCCGAGGCCACCGGCGAGCAGCATCCGGGCGAAGGCGAGGACGTCGTCGACGGTCGACACCAGCCCGGCGGCGGCCGAGGGGAACGCCGGCGGACGGCTCCACTGGCCGTCGGGCGGGTCGAACTCGACGAGCTCGCCGGTGGCGGGGTCGGTCATGTAGCCGGGCACGAAGCGGTCGAGGCGCTCGGGGTCGACCCAGAAGCCGGTGTTGCGCATGCCGAGCGGTGCGAGGACGCGCTCGCGCAGCGCGACCTCGAGGGGCTGGCCGGTGGCCCGGGCGATGAGCACGCCGAGCACGTCGAGGCCGGTGCCGTACATCCACTGCTCGCCGGGCTGGTGGAGGAGGGGGAGGGTGCCGAGTCGGCGCATCCACTCGTCGGGCTCGGGCACGCCGGCCGGTGACGGCGGCCCCTGGCCCAGCTCGAGCTCGGCCATGGCGTCGGCCAGCGGCACGGTGCCGGGCTCGGCCATCACGATGCCGAGGCCCATGGTGAAGGTGAACAGGTCGCGCACGGTGATGGGGCGGCGGGCCGGCACGACCCAGCCCAGGGGTGCGTCGTGGTGCTCGAGGACGGTGCGCCCGGCGAGCTCGGGCAGCAGCTCGTCGACCGGGTCGTCGAGTCGGAACAGGCCGTCCTCGATGCAGGTGAGACCGCACACCGCGGCGATGGGCTTGGTCATCGACGAGATGCGGAAGAGGGTGCTGCGCTCGACCGGCCGACGGCGCTCGACGCCGGTGTGGCCCACCGCGCCGCCGTGCACGTCGTCGCCCCGGGCCACGACCCACACCGCCCCCGGCACGTGGCCGTCGACGACGTGGCGGTCGACCGAGCGGTGGATGCGCTCCACCCCGGCGGCGCTGATCGGTGCGGTTCCCATGCCCTGTCCGACCGGGGCCGCCCCCGGAACTCATCGCCGGCCGCACTGTCGCAGGGTCGGGTTACCCTCGCCTCGGCCGGCTGGGGAGCCGGCGCCGGGAGGGTGTCGCCGTGGATGCAGCAGTCGATCTCGTCGAGGGCGCCGTCGGCGCGCCGGCCGAAGGGGCCGCCGCCGATGACGCCTCGGCCCGCCTCGAGCCCTACCGCCGCGAGCTCACCGCGTACTGCTACCGCATGCTCGGCTCGCCCTTCGAGGCCGACGACGCGGTGCAGGAGGCGCTGACCCGGGCGTGGAAGGCGATCGACCGCTTCGAGGGCCGCTCCACCCTGCGCTCGTGGCTCTACCGGATCGCCACGAACGTGTGCTTCGACCACCTCGAGGGGCGCAACAAGCGGGCCCTCCCGATCGACCTGGGCCCGGCCAACCGCTTCGACCAGGGCATCGGTGCCCCGCTGCCCGAGTCCACCTGGGTCCTGCCGGTGCCCGACGCGCGGGTCGTGCCCGACGGGGCCGACCCGGCCGAGGCCGCCATGGTGCGCGACTCCGTGCGCCTGGCCTTCGTGGCCGCGCTGCAGCACCTGCCGCCGCGCCAGCGCTCGGTGCTCATCCTGCGCGAGGTGCTGCGCTGGGAGGCCACCGAGGTCGCGGCCCTGCTCGACACCACCGTCGCCGCCGTGAACAGTGCGCTCCAGCGGGCGCGGGCCACCCTGGCCGAGGCCGACCTCGAGCCGTCGGCCGACCTGAGCGGCCTCGACGACGAGCACCGGGCCCTGCTCGACCGCTACGAGGACGCGTTCCTCCGCTACGACATCGAGGCCCTGGTGGCCCTCCTCCACGAGGACGCCACCCTCACCATGCCGCCCTTCGCGTTCTGGCTGCAGGGCGCCGACGAGGCCGGCCGGTTCTGGGCGTCGCCGGAGCCGTCGAAGTGCGCGGGCTCGCGGCTCACGCCCGTCGAGGTGAACGGCCTGCCGGGCTACGCCCAGTACAAGCCGTCGGCCGACGGCACCCGCCACGAGGCCTGGTGCCTCCAGGTGGTCGAGCCCGAGGGCGGCCGCATCCGCCGCATCGACTACTTCCTCGACACCCCCACGGTGTTCCCGCTGTTCGACCTGCCGCTCGTCTGGCCAGGTGACTGACGTGGGCTACAACGAGGCTCCCGAGGGCTGGTGGCAGCGGTTCGTGTCCGAGCTGCCCGCCCGCACCGCCAAGCTGGCCGTCACGCGCGCCGACGGCAGCCCCCACGTGGCACCGGTCTGGGTCGACCTCGACGGCGACCAGATCGTGTTCATGACCTCGGCCGACACCATCAAGGGAAAGTCGATCCTGCGCGACGGCCGGGTGTGCCTGTGCTTCGACGACGAGCACCCGCCGTTCAGCTTCGTCACCGTCGCAGGCACGGCCACCACCTCGACCGACCCCGACGAGCTGCTCGAGTGGGGCACGCGCATCGGTGGTCGTTACATGGGGGCCGAGCGGGCCGAGGAGTACGGCCGCCGCAACGCGGTTCCGCCGGAGATGGTGGTGCGGGTGACGCCCACCAGGGTCACCGCCAAGGTGGACGTCGCCGACTGAGGCGCAGGCAGCGGGGCTGTCGCGAAGGGCGCGATGAAGGGATGGGGGCCTGGGACCGGTACCCTCTGCGGTGCGTCGAGCCGCGTTGGCTCGGTCGCGTACAAGAGAAGAGAAAATCAGTGACTACCGGTACCGTGAAGTTCTTCAATGCTGAGAAGGGCTTCGGCTTCATCTCCCGCGAGGGTGGCGACGACGTGTTCGTCCACTACTCCCAGATCTCCGGCTCGGGCTACAAGAGCCTCGACGAGGGCCAGACCGTCGAGTTCGACGTCGCCCCCGGCCGCAAGGGCGAGCAGGCCGAGAACGTCCGGGTCATCTGATCCGAACCACCTCTGCACGCAGGCCCCGTCCGGTTCGCCGGGCGGGGCCTTCGTCGTTCCCGGGGCCCTTCCCGGTGAGGCGCAGGGAGGCCGGCCCGGAATCGGGACGCGGATCCCGGTTCCGTCGTTAGCCTCCTCCACGTGACGTCCCCGGCCGAGCTCGCGATCCCACCCCAGGGTGGCTGGATCCGCCGGCTCAGCCCGTATCTGCTGGCACACCGCCGCAACGTGGTGATCGCCCTCGTCGCCTCCGTGGTGGGCCAGGGCCTCTCGGCGCTGACGCCCGTGTTCGCCGCGGTGGTCATCGACGACGGCATCACCAACAAGACCCGCCCGGTGTGGCCGTGGATCCTCGCCCTCGTGGTGGCGGGCCTGCTGTCGTTCGGGTGCGCGTTCCTGCGCCGCTGGGTGGGCGGCCGGGTGAGCCTCGACGTGCAGTTCGACCTGCGCAACGCCATCTACGAGCGGCTGCAGCGGCTCGACTTCGCCGGCCACGACCAGCTCCGCACGGGGCAGCTGGTGTCGCGCGCCTCGACCGACCTGGGGCTGGTGCAGGGCCTGCTGGCCTTCCTGCCGATCATGCTCGGCAACCTGGTGCTGCTCGTCATCGCCCTGGTGGTGATGGTGATCTTGTCGCCGCTGCTCACCCTGGTGGTGGTGGCCACGCTGCCCCTGCTGCTGGTCGTGTCGCTGCGCCTCCGGGGCAAGGTGTTCCCGGCCACGTGGGACGCCCAGCAGCGCGCCGGCGAGGTGGCGGGGGTGGTCGACGAGGCCGTCACCGGGGTGCGGGTGGTGAAGGGCTTCGGCCAGGAGGACCGCGAGCTCGACCACCTGGCCGACGTGGCCACCGGCCTCTACTCGTCGCGCGCCCGGCTGGTGCGGCTGCAGGCCAAGTTCACCTCCACGCTGCAGGCCATCCCGACCCTCGCCCAGGTGGCGGTGCTGGCCCTCGGCGGCTGGCTGGCGCTGAACGGCCAGCTCACCCTCGGTGCGTTCCTGGCGTTCTCGTCGTACCTGGTGCAGCTGGTCTCGCCGGTGCGGATGCTGGCCGGGCTCTTCACCGTCGGCCAGCAGGCCCGGGCCGGCGCCGAGCGGATCCTCGACATCCTCGAGGCCAACGCCGAGGTCGTCGACGCGCCCGACGCGGTCGAGCTCCCGCCGGCCCGCGGCGAGGTGCGCTTCGAGGGCGTGCGCTTCGGCTACTCGCGCCGCGAGCCCGTGCTCGACGGGCTCGACCTCCACGTCGAGGCGGGCGAGGTCGTGGCCCTGGTCGGCACCAGCGGCTCGGGCAAGTCCACCGTGACCGCCCTGCTGCCGCGCTTCTACGACGTGGCCGAGGGACGGGTCACCGTCGACGGCCACGACGTCCGCGAGGTCACCCTCGAGTCGCTGCGCAGCCAGGTGGGCCTGGTGTTCGAGGACGCGTTCCTGTTCTCCGACAGCGTGCGGGCCAACATCGCCTACGCCCGGCCCGAGGCCTCCGACGCCGAGGTTCGCGCCGCAGCTGCGGCGGCGGGCGCCGACCGCTTCGTCGAGGCGCTGCCCGAGGGCTACGAGACCGTGGTCGGCGAGCGGGGCGTGACCCTGTCGGGCGGCCAGCGCCAGCGCCTGGCCCTGGCCCGGGCGATCCTCACCGACCCGCGGATCCTGGTGCTCGACGACGCCACCTCGGCGGTCGACTCGGCCACCGAGGAGGCCATCCACGAGACCCTGCGCGAGCTGATGGCGGGGCGCACCACGATCCTCATCGCCCACCGGCGCTCGACCCTGCGCCTGGCCCGTCGCATCGTGGTGCTCGACGCCGGGCGGGTGGTGGCCGAGGGCACCCACGAGGAGCTGCTCGAGTCGAGCAGCGTCTACCGCGACCTGTTCGCCGGGCCCGACGACGTCGACCTCACCCTGGGCGACGACGACCTCGACGGCGAGGGGCTGGGCGAGGTGGCTGAGCCGGTGCTCGTCGGCGCGGCCATCACCGAGTCCGCGTGGCCGGCCCTCGAGGACGACGACCGACCGGTGGCCACGGCCTCGGTCGACGCCGCGCCCCGCATCGGGTCACCCGGCGGAGGCGGCGGTGGAGGCGGCGGCGGGATGATGGGCATGTCGCTCACCGCGACGCCGCAGATCCTCGCCGCCCTCGAGACGCTCCCCCCGGCCGACGACCTGCCCCAGGTCGACGTGTCGGCGGCCGCTGCCCCTGAGCCGCCGCCGTTCCTGGTGCGCCGCTTCGTGCGGCCGTGGATGCGCTGGCTGCTCTTCGGCCTCGGCCTGGTCGTGCTCGACACGGTGCTCACCCTGCTCGGCCCCGCCCTGGTGCGGCGCGGCATCGACAGCGGCGTCACCGTCGACGACCCGTCGGGCCTGTGGAGCTCGGTGGCCCTGTTCGCCCTGGTGGGGCTGGTCGACTGGGGCGTCGTGTGGGCCTACACGGTGGTCACCGGCCGCACCGCCGAGCGGGCCCTGTTCGCCCTGCGGGTGAAGATCTTCGCCCACCTCCAGCGGCTGTCCCTCGACTACTACGACGCCGAGCTCGACGGCCGGATCATGACCCGCATGACCACCGACGTGGAGGCCCTCACCCAGCTGGTGCAGACCGGCCTGATCAACGGCGTGGTCGGCATCTTCACGTGCATCGGCGTGTTCGTGTTCCTGATCGTCCTGTCGCCGCCGCTCGCCGCGGTGACGGCGCTGGTGCTCCCGCCGCTGTTCCTGGCCACCTGGTGGTACCGACGGCGCTCGTCGCAGGCCTACGCCAAGGCACGCGACGCCATCGCCGACGTCAACGCCAACCTCCAGGAGAGCCTCTCGGGCGTCCGGGTGGCCCAGGCCTACGTGCGCGAGGGCCGCAACATCAGCGGCTTCCGGTCGGTGAACAACCGGTACCTCGGGCACCGCCTCGACGCCCAGAAGCTCGTGGCCCTCTACTTCCCGTTCGTGCTCCTGCTGAGCGACCTCGCCGCCGCGCTGGTGCTGGGCGCGGGTGCGGTCTTCGAGTCACGCGGCATCGTCACCGCCGGCACGGTCATCGCCTTCCTGCTCTACCTCAACCAGTTCTTCTCGCCGATCCAGCAGCTCTCGCAGGTGCTCGACACCTGGCAGCAGGCCACGGTGTCGGTGGAGAAGATCGAGGAGCTGCTCGACACCCCCGAGGGCACGCCGGCCCCCGCCGACCCGGTGCCGGTCGGCCGGCTGCGCGGCGAGGTCGAGCTGCGCGACGTGCACTTCGCCTACGCAGGTGCCGCCGGGGGAGAGGCGCTGGCCGGCGTCGACCTGCACGTGGCGCCGGGCGAGACGGTGGCGCTGGTGGGCGAGACGGGCGCCGGCAAGTCGACGATCGTGAAGCTGCTGGCCCGCTTCTACGACCCCACCTCGGGCACCGTCGCCGTCGACGGCATCGACCTGCGCGACATCGACACGGGCGGGTTCCGCCGCCAGCTCGGCGTGGTGCCCCAGGAGGCGTTCCTCTTCACCGGCACCATCCGCGACAACATCGCCTACGGGCGCGCCGACGCGTCGGAGGCCGAGGTCGAGGCCGCCGCCCGGGCCGTCGGCGCCCACGAGTTCATCGCCACGCTGCCCCAGGGCTACCGCACACCGGTGAGCGAGCGGGGCCGGTCGCTCTCGTCGGGCCAGCGCCAGATGATCGCCCTCGCCCGCGCCCGGCTGGTCGACCCGGCGATCCTCCTGCTCGACGAGGCCACCTCGCAGCTCGACCTGGCCAGCGAGGCGCGGGTGCAGCGGGCCATGGACGCCGCCGCGTCGGGCCGCACCACCATCCTCGTGGCCCACCGCCTGCCCACCGCCCGCCAGGCCGACCGCATCGTGGTGATCGACGACGGGCTGGTGGCCGAGCAGGGCACCCACGACGAGCTGCTCTCGCTCGGTGGCCGCTACGCCGAGCTGTGGCGGGCCTTCGCCAGCACCGGCGGCGAGGCCGACCGACCCGTCCCGGCCTGACGCCGGGCCCCGACGCTCGACCGGCGTCCGGACGCGCCACGGCCGCCCCGGAGGGCGGCCGTGGGTGCTGCTCGACGGACGCTGCGCTGCGTCAGCCGGCTTCGGAGTGGGTGACGGGCTCCTCGCCCATCCACTCGCGCAGGGTGTTCTTCAGCTTCGTCTGCTGGATGAAGAGGTCGTGCTCGGCGGGCACCGGCGTGGCCGCCTGCGGGGCCTTGAAGTAGAAGCTCAGCCACTCCTGCACGCCCGACTGGCCGGCACGGGCGGCGAGGTCCATGAACAGGGCGAGGTCGAGGACGATCGGCGCGGCGAGGATGGAGTCGCGGCAGAGGAAGTCGATCTTCAGCTGCATCGGGTAGCCCATCCACCCGAAGATGTCGATGTTGTCCCAGCCCTCCTTGTTGTCGCCGCGGGGCGGGTAGTAGTTGATCCGCACCACGTGGTCGACGTTGCCGTAGAGGTCGGGGTAGAGGTCGGGCTGCAGGATCGAGTCGATCACGCCGAGCTTCGAGACCTCCTTGGTCTTGAAGTTCTCCGGGTCGTCGAGCACCTCGCCGTCGCGGTTGCCGAGGATGTTGGTGGAGTACCAGCCGCGGAGGCCGAGCATGCGGGCCTTGAGGCCGGGGGCCAGCAGCGTCTTCATCCAGGTCTGGCCGGTCTTGAAGTCCTTGCCGGCGATCGGGACGCCCTCGCGGGCGGCGAGCTCGCGCATGCAGGGCAGGTCGACCGAGAGGTTCGGGGCGCCGTTGGCGAAGGGCACCTTGGAGATCAGCGCGGCGTAGGCGTAGATCTGGCTGGGCGAGATGTTGTCGTCGTTGGCCTTGAGGCCGGCCTCGAACGCCTCGATGGTCATGTGGACGGCGGAGGCCTCCTGGTAGGCCTCGGTCGAGCCGCACCACACCATGACGAGGCGGTCGCACTGGTTCTCGGTGCGGAAGCTCTCGATGTCGGCGATGAGGGCCTCGGCCTGGGCCCACTTGTCGGTCTCGGCCTTCACGCGGGTGCCGTCGAGGCGCTTGACCCAGCGCTGGTCGAACACGGCGTCCATGGCGACGATGCCCTCGAGCTCGGCCGAGATGGGCCCGAGGTCCTTCTCCTCGAGCACGCCGCAGGTGCGGGCGGCCTCGAGGGCATTGGGGCTGATCGGGTCCCAGCCGCCGAAGAGGAGGTCACCGAGGTCGGCGAGGGGCACGAACTCGCGGATGAGCGGGTTGCGCTCGTCGTCGCGCTTGCCGAGGCGGATGTGGGCGAGCTGGCTCAGCGAGCCCACGGGCACGGCGGT
>CAMFLJ010000002.1 GCA_945957335.1 uncultured Actinomycetes bacterium
CGGCGCCGGTGACCACGGCGACGGGTCGGTCCCCCTGTGCGCTCATCGGGGCGATCCTACGGTGCGCCCCGACCGGGGGTCACCCAGCGGTGTCCGGCTCGCCGGGCACCTGGAACATGGGCTTCCAGGGCGACTCGGGCCCGACCGGGAACTGGGTGGAGGGGGCGTCACCCTTCGTCGTCCAACGGGCCTGGTACGGCAGGCCGTCGAAGGCGACGGCGGTGCCCTTCTCGTAGAGGGTGGTCGGGTCCCAGACCGGGAGCGAGCCCGGCGGCACGGTCGTGATCGTGGGGGCGGTGTCGCCGGCGCGCACCGGGCCGATCAGGGCCCAGGGCGTGTCCCACTGGCTGGCCGCCGCCGACGACGGGTCGGCGCCCTGGTTGAACCACTTGGCCTGGTAGACGTTGCCCTTCCAGACGACCTTGTAGCCCTCCGGGTACTGGGCGGTCGGCCGCCACACCGGGTACGGGCTGTTGGCCGGGTCGTCGGAGGTGGCGGCCTGGTCGGGGACGGTCACCGCGTCGGTGGCCGACGCGTTCGGGGCGCGGCCCGGGAGGGCGTTGAAGGTGGTGGCGAAGGCGAGCGGCTCCTGGGCCACCCCGCTGCAGGTGTTGGAGTGGACGGCCACGTCGCTGAAGGTGGCACCGCACGCCCGGTCACGGTTGAGCGACCACATCGACACGCGGGCCACGCCCTTGCCGCGGGCGTAGGCGGTGAGACCCTGCGCGTCGTCGAGCGTGAACACCTCGCCGTCGACGTCGTTCTGGCCGATCATCGGGGTGGCGCCGATGCGGGCCCACCGCTCGGCGTCGGTGAGCGGGGTGCCGATGGCGCGGTAGGCGTCACCGACCTGGGTGGCCGTGGCCTCGAGGGCCGACTTCGACGCCGAGAGCATGTTGGTGGTCGGGTGGACCTTGTCGCCGAAGTCCATGGTCATGGCGTTGACGCCGAGGATGTCGAGGCCGCCCGCGAGCATGGCGCGCAGCACCGACTGCCCGTCGGCGGTGAGGCCGGTGGTGGCCACGGGCAGGGTGAGCCACACGTCGAGCGTGCGGCCGTCGGCCCGGCGCTCCTGCTGGAGGGCGGCGAGGGCGGCGACGCGGCGCTCGATCGACGCGGTGTCGGTCAGGGCCGAGCCCTCGAGGTCGAGGTCGATGACGGTGGCGTCGTAGCGCTCGATGACGGTGCGGTAGGCGCCGGTGAGCTTCGCCTGGTCGTCGCAGGCCACGGCCAGCTCGGACCCGTCACGACCACCGAACGACACCATGGCATCGCCGCCGACGGCTCGCAGCTGGGCGATGCGCCGGTCGAGCTCGAGCTCGTCGCCGGCCTGGGCGAGCGTGTAGGCGCCGCCCCACGACGGGGTGCACGCGCCCTTCGGGTCGGCCACCACGAAGGCCAGCGCGACGTCACGGGAGGGGTTCGCCTGCGGGTCCTGGAACTGGTACGTCGGGGTCAGGGTGACGTCGACGTACGGGACGCTCCACGACTTGGCGCGGGGCTCGGCGTTGGCGACCGCCTTGCGGACGCCGGTGAACGCCACGCCCACCACCGCCACCACGATCAGCACCACGATGCCGAGGCGCACGAACGAGAGCTTCTCGGTCGGTCCCTGTTGCGTGGTCGTGCCACCCGCCGTGCTGCCGTCCATGATCCCTCGCCGTCGGTCTCGTCGATCACCCGTGATCCGGGTCGAGGGTGTTCTCGGCCCGTCGCGCCCCGGTCCTGAGCAGTTCTCTCGTCCAGATGTGTCACAGCGAATTCGCTGAAGTCGGGGCCCGCTGAGGCCGAAGGTCCCTTCTGATACCTCCTGGTCCAAGCACGGGAGGCACGACGGCGAACGATCAGGAGACGGCATGGCAGCCACGACGGCGGAGACGGCGCGACGACGCCAGTGGGGCAGCGACAGGCGTGACCGCCCGCTGCCCACGGTTCCGCCCCCGGTGTCGGACCGGCGCATCCGGATGGGCCGCCTGGCGATCGTGCTGACGGTGTCGGCGTGGGTCGCCTACATGTGCTTCACGATCTTCCAGCAGTTCATCGAGGGCCGCGCCGACAGCGCCCGCCTGGTGATCGAGGCGATCGTCTACATGGTGGTGGTGACCGCGCTGACGGCCTCGGCCATGGCGTACCTCATCACCCGCATCGGCTTCTTCTACCGGAGCCGGGTGCACCGCCGGGCGCCCCGCGCCGTCATCGACGACTTCTTCGAGCAGACCATCCCGACGGTGACGGTGCTCGTGCCCTCCTACCAGGAGGACGAGCGGGTGGTGCGCACCACCCTGCTGTCGGCGGCGCTGCAGGAGCACCCGTACCTGCGCATCGTGCTGCTCGTCGACGACCCGCCCGAGCCGTCGTCGGACGCCGCCCGCGACATGCTCGAGCGGGCGCGGAGCCTGCCCGGCCGGGTGCAGGACCTGCTGGCCGAGCCGTGCGGCCGCTTCCAGGCCGCCCTCGACGCCTTCGAGGAGGCCCAGCGCGCCGAGACCGTGCCGAGCGTCGATGACGTGCTCGCGGTGGCCGACCACTACCGCCACGCGGTGGGCTGGCTGCGCGACCTCGCCGCCGCGCAGGAGATCGTGGACCACTCCGACACGTTCTTCGCCGACCACGTCGTGGGCGCGCTCGCGGGTGACCTCGAGGTGATCGCCGCGGCCCTCGAGGCGGCCGCCGCCGACGGCGCCACCCTGCCGGCCCGCCGCCTGCGCCAGCTGCACCGCCGCCTGGTCGCCACCTTCCGCGCCGAGCTCACCAGCTTCGAGCGCAAGCAGTACGTGTCGCTGTCGCACGCCCCCAATAAGGCGATGAACCTCAACAGCTACATCGGGCTCATGGGTGGCTCCTACAAGGAGGTCGCCACCCCGCTCGGCACCGCGCTGGTGGCCTGCGCGCCCCGCTCGGCCGACCTCACCGTGCCCGACCCCGACTACGTGCTCACCCTCGACGCCGACTCGGTGCTCCTGCCCGAGTACACCGTCCGCATCCTCCACCTCATGGAGCAGAGCGCCCACGCCAAGGTGGGTGTGGCCCAGACCCCGTACAGCTCGTACCCGGGCTCGGCCACGCGCATCGAGCGCATCGCCGGTGCCACCACCGACCTGCAGCACATCGTCCACCAGGGCATGACCCACTACGACGCCACGTTCTGGGTCGGGGCCAACGCCATCCTGCGCAAGCGGGCCCTCGAGGACATCGTCGAGATCGACTACGAGGGCGACTGGGAGATCCGCCGCTACATCCAGGACCGCACGGTCATCGAGGACACCGAGTCGACCATCGACCTCGGCGTGCACGGCTGGTCGTTGCTCAACTACCCCGAGCGCCTCGCCTACTCGGCGACCCCGCCGGACTTCGGCTCGCTGTGCATCCAGCGCCAGCGCTGGGCCAACGGCGGCCTGCTCATCCTGTCGAGGCTGCGGCGCCAGTCGAAGGCCCGCAAGGCCCGGGGCGAGCCCAACCGCTTCGGCGAGGTGTTCCTGCGGGTCAACTACATGGCGTCGATCTTCTGGTCGTCGCTGTGCCTGCTGATCATGCTCTGCTACCCGTTCAACGCCGGGCTGCTGAACCCGATCCTGCTGCTCGTCGCCCTGCCGTACTTCGTGATGATGGCGAGCGACCTCGCCTACTGCGGCTACAAGCGCCTCGACGTGCTGCGCATCTACGGGTTCAACCTGATCCTGCTGCCGGTGAACCTGTCGGGCAGCTTCGCCTCGATCCTGCAGCTCGTCACCGGCGAGAAGAGCGCCTTCAAGCGCACCCCCAAGGTGCGCGACCGCACGACCGCCCGGGCGCTCTACATCCTCGCCCCGCTCGCGCTGATCGCCTTCGCGACCTACACGATCTTCCTCGACCTCCGCCTCCACCGGTGGGAGAACCTCGTGTACGCCGCGCTCAACGCGGTGCTCGCGCTCTACGCCATGGTGGCGTTCGTGGGGCTGTGGAACTGCGTCGTCGACCTGTGGCTCACCCTGCGGAGCTGGCTCTACAAGCCGGTGCCGCCGCCGAAGCCCGCGCCCGCGCCGGTCGCGGTGCCGGGCGGTGGCCCGGTTGTGGTCACCGACTGGGCGTCGGTCCTCTACTACGGCACCGCCGACGCGGCGAAAACCGCGGTGATCGCCCGGCCGACGTCGCGCCAGGCCGAGCGGGAGGCCCGGGCCGACCGCGCCCCGGCCGCCGCGGCTCCGTCGTCGGTGCCCGTGCCTCCGGCCGCCGCCGGCGTGTTCGAGGAGTTCGCCTTCTTCACCGTGTTCCAGCCGATCGTCGACCTCGAGACCGGCACCGCGGTGGGCTTCGAGGCCCTGACCCGCTTCGCCGACGGGCGCTCGCCCGACGTCGCGCTCGCCGACGCCGACGCCACCGGCCGGGCGGTCGAGCTCGACGCGGCGCTGGTGCGCTCCGCGGTGGCTGCCGCCGTCGGCCTTCCCGTCGGCGCCTGGGTGTCGATCAACGTGTCGGTCGCGCTCGCCGGGCGCCCGGAGGTGCTGGCCGAGGCGCTGGACGGCGCGCCCTGCCCGGTGGTCGTCGAGTACAGCAACGACGGCGTCACCGACCCGGCGGAGTGGGTGGCCACCCTGCCGGAGAACGTGCTCGTGGCCGTCGACGACGCCGGGGTGGGCTACGACAGCCTCGCCCTGCTCGAGAACCTGCAGCCGTCGTTCATGAAGCTCGACCGCACGACGGTCACCGGCATCGAGATCGACGCCGCCCGCCGGGCCTTCGTGGGCACCCTCGCCGCCTTCGCCGAGGAGCACGGCTGCGAGGTCATCGCCGAGGGCATCGAGACCGAGTCCGAGCGCATCGCCCTGAAGGAGGCCGGCGTGCAGCTCGGCCAGGGCTACCTGCTCGGCCGACCGGCGCCGATCGCCCAGGCCGTCGAGCCCGACCGCGGCACGGCGGTGGCCTGACCGGTCCCGTCCTGCGCTGCGGCCGTCGGCTCAGTCCGGCGGCCGCAGGTCGACCTCGGTGCCGTCGGTGTCGACGGCCGCGGCCAACCGGGCGGTGCTCGGCGCGCCGGCGACGGTGAGCGCGGCCAGCACCTCGAAGGCGACGTCGGTGGCGGTGGTGCCGGGAGGCTGGCGCAGGGTGGCCCCCTCGCCGTCCTCGTCGAGCTGCCACCCGCGCCGGCCGAGGGCGTCGGCCACGTTGCGCAGGCGCGACATCGACAGCTCGTTGAAGCGCACCACGATCACGCTGCTCCCACCGGGCTTGGCGGTGATGACGACCCGGTGCCAGCCCTCGGGCGCGTCGACGGCGACGGCGGTGTCGAGGCCGGTGGTCATCACGTGCGCCCGCACGTTGACGACGGCGTCGCTGAACACGCCGACGGCGTCGAAGTCGGACGGGTCGACGGTGATCGGTGCGGGGGCCACCTCCAGAGCCTGCCACCGGCCCCGGTCGACCCGCGTCCGCGGGTCAGTCGCCGCCGGTGCCGGGCCCGTGCGACTCCTGCTCGAAGCGCCGCTCGGCCTCCTCGGCGTCGCCACCGGTCTCGTCCATCAACCGGTCGGCCAGCTCGGCATCCTGGTCGACGGCCTGGCCGAGGGACTTGTCCTCGTAGCCGGGCTGCTCGTAGTGGGCGTCGGGATCGGTGCCGGTCGGGGTGTCGGTCCCGGGCTGGGGGGTGTTCTCGCTCATGGTGGCGACCTACCCGGTCGCGCCCGGTCCACGACCGACCGTGGCTCAGGGCGCGTCGACCTCGACCAGCCCGACGGCGCGGAGCTCGAGCCAGCGGGAGGGGGAGAGCGCACGCAGGAACGGCAGGTCGTGGCTCACCACGACCATCGTCCCGAGGTGGCCCGAGAGCGCCTCGGTGAGGTGGCGGACGCTCTCCATGTCGAGGTTGTTGGTGGGCTCGTCGAGCAGCAGCAGCTGAGGGGTCGGGTCGGTGAGCAGCAGCGCCGCCAGCGTGGCCCGCAGCCGCTCGCCGCCCGACAGCGTGCCGACGAGGCGGTCCGCGTCGGCGCCCCGGAACAGGAGCCGGGCCAGCCCGGCCCGCACCTCGTTGGTGGTGGCGCCGGGGGTGAGCCGGCCCACCCCCTCGGCGAGCGTCGTGGTGTCGTCGAGCAGGTCGAGGGCCTGGGGCAGGTAGCCGACGGGCACCGGCACCTCGACGGTGCCGGCCTCAGGGACCACCAGCCCGGCCAGGGTGCGCAGCAGCGTGGTCTTGCCCACCCCGTTGTCGCCGAGGAGGGCGATGCGCTCGGGCCCCTGCACGTCGAGCGAGACGGTGGGGCCGTGGGGCAGCACGACCTCGTCGAGGTGGACCACGCGACGGCGGGTCGGCACGGCCGAGCCCGGGAGGTCGAGGCGGATGGTGGCGTCGTCGTCGACCGCGGCGCGGGCGTCGGTGAGGCGCTCGGCGGCGTCGGCCACGCGGCCCTCGTGGACGCCGCGCACCCGCCCGCTGGTGGCCTCGGCCCGCCGCTTCATGCCGCCGAGCACGATCTTGGGCGTGCCCCCGCGGGCGGCCAGGTCGCGGCCCTGGCGGGCGCTGCGGGCGAGCTTGGTGCGGGCCTCGACCAGGTCGCGCTCCTGGCGCCGCAGCTCGCCCTCGGCGGTGGTGACGGCCCGCTCGGCGGCGGCCTGCTCGATGGCGACGGTCTCCTCGTACGAGGCGAGATCACCCGTGTGGAGGCGCAGCTCACCCCGCCGCAGCTCGGCGATGGCGTCGACGGTGCCGAGCAGCTCCCGGTCGTGGCTCACGACCAGGGCCACCCCGCGCCAGCCGTCGAGCACGGCGAAGAGCCGGGCCCGGCCCCGACGGTCGAGGTTGTTGGTCGGCTCGTCGAGGAGCAGCACCTCGGGGCGCCGCAGCAGGCGGCCGGCCAGGCCGATGAGCGTGCACTCGCCGCCCGACAGGCCGCCGACGGGTCGGTCGAGGTCGATGCCCCCGAGACCCAGCCGGTCGAGCTCGGCGGCGGCGCGCTCCTCGACGTCCCAGTCGTCGCCGAGCGCGTCGAAGTGGGCCGGGTCGGTGTCGCCGGCCTCGATGGCGTGGAGGGCGGCGCGGGCGCGGTCGATCCCGAGCAGCTCGTCGACCCGCGTGTCGGCGTGGCGGGGGAGGTCCTGGGGCAGGAGGGCGACGACGCCGCTCACCGTGACGGTGCCGGTGGTGGGTGCGAGCTCGCCGGTGACGAGTCGCAGGAGCGTGGACTTGCCGGCGCCGTTGGCACCGATCAGGCCGGTGACAGCGAGGCCGAAGGAGGCGTCGACGTGGTCGAGCACGGCCGTGCCGTCCGGGAAGGCGAACGACGCGTCGGCGAACGTGACGGATGGGGGCATGCGGGGGCTCCGAGGGTGCGGTGGCGGATGACGTCACCCGGCCGCGGCACAGTGGCGGTGGACGCACCTCGTGAGGCGGTCTCCACTCGCCGGCACGGCCGGCCCTCAGCTCTTCAATGCACCGACCTCCACTCGACTGACGTGATCACGGTAGGGCGGTGTCGCTCCGGAACGCGGAGGATTTTCGGCAGTGGGGGCTCCTACGCTCCGGCCATGGCGGAACTCGGTGACGCGGCGGAGCGCTTCCTCGACCCCCGGTGGTCGACGGTGCGGGGGACCTTCCGGGAGTGGAGCCCCGACGGAGGGTTCCACAGCCAGGTCGGGCCCTTCGGTGGCCCCGGCTTCCCGTCGCCGGGCATCGGCCGGATGGGCATCGGCATCAGCCGCGTGGTCGCGATCGGCGGTGGGAGCCCGACGCCCCCTCGTCCCGGAGAGGGCTTCGAGCAGTGGCAGCGGGTCACCCTCCGGCGCTCGGACGGGGCCTACCGCCTCGAGCACGTCCGTCCCGGGGCTCCCGAGCCCGACCTGACCATGATCAACGGCCCCGACGGCGGCTTCCTCGTGGCCGACGAGGCGGATCCCCGACGCGTCGACGCCGGGCCGCCCCCGGTGCCGTGGCTCACCGACACCTCGCTGCTGGCCGGCGTCTACCGCCTCGACCTCGAGCCGTCGGAGCCGTTCGCCGGTCGGTCGGTGGTGCGGGCCGTCGGGCGCGTCCGGCCCCACCATCGCGACATGGTGCTGGGTGCGGGGCCGATGTTCATCGGCTTCGTGCTGGGCGGCACGTGCGAGCTCACGATCGACCAGGCCACCGGCCTGTGCCTGCGAGTGGCCACCTTCGAGAGCGACCGCCTGGTGGGTCTGCGCCAGTTCACCGAGGTCGAGATCGACGTCGAGGTGTCCGACGACGCGTTCACCTACGCGCTGGCACCGGGTCAGCGGTTCCGCACCCATCGCGACGACCAGCTCGACGTGCTGCGGGGGCGAGGCGTCGACGTCGACGACATCGACGTCACCGACGACGTGGCCATCGAGCGGGCCGTGATGGACCTCCGACGGCGTGACATGGAGCGTCACGGCGGCATGCGTCCGGGGATGGGTCTGCAGCGGACGGTGTCCGAGCTGGTGGCGCCCCTCGGGCCAGGCCCCGATGATCCCGAGGCGGCGAGGGCGGCGATCCAGGCCACGCTCGACCTCCTGGGTGACGACGACCTGCCCCGAGCCGACGCGATCGAGCGCGGCGAGATCCTCGACCGCGACGCGGAGGCCGGCAACGGGCCGGGACCGCACCCGATGCTCGGCGGCCAGACGGTCACGTTCGTGCTCGACGACGTGGCGTTCGTCCGGGCCGACGAAGCCCTGATCGAGTTCCAGATCCGGCTCTCGGGCGGGGGCGCGTTCCCGGTGAAGGGCCGTGCCGTCCTCACCGGGGACGGGTGGCGGCTGAGCTACGAGACCTGGGCCGGCCTGCAGCAGATGGGCGGCTACCGCGTGCCGCCCGTCTCCGGCGACGACTGAGGCGCGGGCCCCGGGGGCGCCGCGGGCTCGGTCGGGGCGGCGGCGAGGAGGAGCTGGGCGAACTGGGTCGAGAGCGCGGGCATCGACGGGCCGAGGCGGTCGACGGTGACCTGCAGCACGAGTCCGTTGGCGACGGCGACGAGGAGCGTGGCCATCGTGTCGGGGTCGACCCAGGCGCCGACGTGGCCGTCGGCCTTCAGGGCGGTGAGGTGGGCGGCGAGCTGGCGGCGCAGGTCGGACCACAGGTCGAGGACCGCGGTGCGCAGCTCGGGCATCCGCGGGGCGAGCGCGAGCGCCTCGAGCAGGGCGGGTGCGTCGCTCCGCCGGCGCTCGAAGCGCTCGGTGAGGGCCTGCACCGCCGACAGCATCTGGGTCGTGGGGTCGCCCGGGGCGGCCATCACCTCGAGCGCCGGCTCGACCCACTCGCGCACGGTCTCGACCAGGGCCCGGGCCACCAGCCGGTCCTTCGAGCCGTAGTGGTAGGTGATGGCCTGGAGGTTGGTGCCCGCCGCCGTGGCGATCTCGCGGGACGTGGCTCCGGCGACGCCCTGCTCGGCGATGCAGGCGCGGGTGGCCACCAAGAGGCGTTCGGCCGTCGGCCCGGATCCGCCCCTGACCAGGACGTTCGCCTCACTCATACGATCGAATGATACGACAGGCGTCGAGCACGGCGTGGCTCCTCGACAGCCAGGTCGGGGGGCGCCGGTTCAGAGCTCGGAGAGGGGGATGACCTTCACGTCGAACACGACCTGCTCGTTCTCGGGCCCGTCGACCTGGGTCCGCGAGTATGAGCTGTAGCGGCGGCGGGCGATCCACCAGCGCCCGTCGGGGTCCTGCTCGAAGCGGTCCTGGTAGACGCCGAAGGCGTTGGTGCGGCGGCCGTCGCTCACGTTCTGGCGCAGCTCCTGCATGTACATCCGCGCTCCGGCCGTGCCGGCGTCGACGTCGACCTCGACGACGGTGTTGAGGATCACGAACTCGAAGAACGAGAACGCCTCGAGCTGCTCGCCGATGAAGTCGCCGATGGCGCCCGGCCCGTCGAAGGCCAGCTCCCGGTCGCCGAGGTCGAGGGTCAGGCGGCAGTCGGGCCGCATGACCTCGTGCAGCTCGCCCCACGTGCGGCGGTTGACGATGTCGGCGTAGCGGTCCTGCAGGCGCCGCACCGCCACGTACTCGATGGTCTCCGCCAGTCGGCGCTCGTCGATCCCCACGGTGTCCCCCTCGTGTCGGCGCCCGACGCTAGTGCCCCCAAAGGGGGCTACCCGGCTGCGTCGCCGGCCCACCTCCGCAACGCCGCGGC
Source organism: uncultured Actinomycetes bacterium (assembly GCA_945957335.1). Lineage (GTDB taxonomy): Bacteria > Actinomycetota > Acidimicrobiia > Acidimicrobiales > Acidimicrobilacustridaceae > CAMFLJ01. Next base: position 10,100 of record CAMFLJ010000002.1, read on the forward strand.
TGCGCCTGCCGGATCCAGCTCCGCCCGGACGGCGGCCCAGGACGGCAGGAGCCCGGCGGCCAGGAGCAGCTCGTCGGCGTCGAGCCCGAGCACGACCGCAGCCCTGAGGAGCAGCTCGCGGCCAGCCGGCTCCTTGCCCGACTCGACCTTCGACAGATGAGGCGCTCCGACGCCGAGCTGGGTCGCCACCTCCCGCTGGGTGAGGCCGCGCGCCGCCCGGGCCTGCCGGAGGAGCTCGCCCATCGACACGGCCTCGGCGTCGCGGGAGTTGGGTGATGACACAAGTCTCTGCGCGTCCTCGAGGGAGGGCAGCCGCCCGGCGCCGAGGAGGTCGACCAGGCGTCCGAGGGGCGGGACGAGATCGGACACGTCGTCGACCCCGGCGGTGGTGAAGGTGTCCTGGAACGCGTCGATCATCCGGACCAGGCCGGCCGCCTCGCGGCGGTGGCCCTCGGGTGTGAGGGCCACGATGGTGGCCCGCCCGTCGTCGGGGTCGGCGAGGCGCTCGACCAGGCCGTTCGCCTCGAGCCGGCGGACGGTGCGGGTGACGCCGCTCGGGGTCTGGGCGAGCAGGTGACAGAGGTCCCCGTGGGCGAGGAGGTGCTCGGGGCGGGTCTGGGCGAGCGCGTAGAGCACCGCCAGCTGGGAGCCGTCGAGCCCGATCGGTCGCAGCGCCCGTTGGAGGACGAGCTCGGCCAGGCGACCGCTGCGCACGGCGAGGAGCACCACCTCCGTCGCGCCGGAGACCCGTTCGTCGAGGGTGTCGGCCAGCTCTTCGGCCTGAGCCGCCATGGAGGTGCGCGCCATGGTCGTGATGCTACGCGATCTCATTGCCTGAGCAACGAGGCGCGTTTAGGCTGGCGACCTCGCTGGTCCGAGGACCGTCAACGAGGGGGAATCGATGGCTCATCCGAGACCGCACCGCGGTGCGCTCGTGGCCGTGGTCGCAGCGACCGTCGTCGCGCTGCTCGCTGGTGCATGCGGCAGCGGCCGGTCGTCCGACGGCGCATCGTCGGACACCACCGCCACGGCGAACCAGACCGGGGTCGAGCAGTTCGGCGACCTCGCCAGCCCGTGCTCGCCGGGCGACCCGTCGGGCGCGCCCGACAAGGCCGTCGACGCCACCAGCGTCACCATCGGCTACGGCGACGACGCCGGGTTCCAGGGCAACCCCGGCACCAACCACGAGATGAGCGACGCGGTGAAGGCGCTCATCGACTGGTGCAACCAGCAGGGCGGCATCAACGGCCGCCAGGTGAAGGGCGTCTACTACGACGCCAAGATCACCGAGGTCAACAACGTGATGACCGAGGCGTGCGGCCAGGTCTTCATGCTCGTCGGCCAGGGCTTCGCTCTCGGCGCCGGTGGTGAGGTCACCCGGCTGGGCTGCGGCCTGCCGACGGTGCCGGGCCTGCTCGGGGGCACCGACGTGGCCAACGCCCCGCTGATGGTCACGCCCGCGCCGCAGCCGGTCGACTACCTGAACGTCCAGGGTGCGGCGGCCGTCGCCCAGGCCTACCCGGACGCGGTGAAGAAGGTCGGCGTCATGGAGCCCAACTTCCCGGCGACCATCGACTACACGCAGCGGGCGATGGGCACGTTCCCGTCCGTCGGGTGGCAGTTCCTCGACTGCACGCAGAGCTACGCCATCAGCGGCGTGAGCGACTTCCGCCCCTACCTCCAGAAGCTCAAGGACTGCGGCGCCCAGGTCGTGCTCAGCACCGACACGGGCAACAACCTGCAGAACGCGCTCGACGCCGCGAAGCAGCTCGACTTCCACCCGATCTGGTTCGTCACCAGCGCGGTGTACGCCACGTCGTTCGCCAACTGGAACGTCAACGGCAACGCCGACCAGGTGTACTTCGGCAACGCGTTCGTGCCGCTCGAGGACACGACCCCCGGCACCGCCAACGCCGCCTACGTCGACATCGTGAAGGCCCACGGGGGCGACGTCTCCTACACCGGTCAGCAGTCGGCCAGCGCGTTCCTGCTCTGGGCCACCGCCGCCAAGGCCTGCGGCAACGACCTGACCCGGGCGTGCGTCATGCAGCAGCTGAAGGGCGTGCACGACTGGACCGCCGGCGGCATGAGCTCGTCGCAGGACCCCGGCGCCAACATGCCCGGCGACTGCGGCCTCACGATCAAGCTCGACGGCACGGCGTTCGTGCAGTGGCAGCCCGAGGCGCTCGGCACCTTCGCCTGCGACCCCTCCTACGTGGCCAAGGTCGACCCGCCGGCCGACAGCGCCGCCGCGCTGAAGCTCGACGCCGGCCGCGTCGCCCACAAGAACGAGGCCGGCTGACGCCGCCTCGAACCGACCGCTACGGTCCGGGGCGGCTCGGCCCCGACCGTGTTCATCCGATCCAACCGTCGAACCGATCCCAGGGGGACAACAGATGACCGACGCGCCGCTGTCGCGTGCCAAGTACAACGAGCTGGTCCAGCTGCTGCAGCGGGCCGGTGACGAGTGGGTGCAGCCCGGGCCGGGGATGAGCGACGACGACGTTGCCGAGGGCTTCCGGAACCTCACCCACATCCTGCAGAGCGCCCTCTACAGCCACCAGGAGTTCGACCCCGAGCGGCCGGTGTTCAACCGCATCGTGTCGCCGACCCGCAGCTTCACCGGTGACAACTCCGACGCCGTCTACTTCGAGACGCCCGTCGCCCCGGGCCGCGAGTACATCGTGCGCGGCAACCTCGCCGGCGCGGTCTACACCTCGTTCACCATGGAGTCCGGTGCCGCAGGCGGCGCCTACGCCACCCAGACGTCGGGCGTGCTGAACGACACCCAGATGGACATCGACGCCGACGGCAACTACGAGATCCGCCTCGGCGGCGCCCCGGCCGAGCGCAACTGGCTCGGCATCCCCGACGACGGCGGGCGCATCACGACCCGCCACTACTTCGAGTTCCCGTGGTCGGCCTCCGCGTCGCAGACCCTGCACGTGCCGATCAGCATCGAGGTGCTCGACCCGCCGCCCCCGCCGCCGCGGTGGAGCGACCAGCGCGTGGCCGACAGCCTCCAGCACGTCATCAACCACGTGCAGCAGAAGACCGTCGACGCCCCCAAGCCGCAGCCCGGCGTGTCGCCGGCGCCGTTCGTGTCGATCACGCCGAACGACTTCCCGCAGCCGGTCGTGCCCGGGAACATGGCGTTCGCCGCATTCGACGCCGCCTACTCGATGGCGCCGTACCTCATCGGCCCCGACGAGGCCCTGGTGATCACCGGCCGCTGGCCCGAGTGCGTGTTCGCCAACGTCTGCCTCTGGAACCGCTGGTCGCAGATGTACGACTACGTGAACCGCCAGGTCAGCCGCAACCGGGCCAACACCACCCTGGAGCCCGACGGCAGCTTCAAGATGATCCTGGCCCACGAGGACCCGGGCCTCCCGAACTGGATCGACACCGAGGGCCGCCCCCTCGGCACCGTCTTCTGGCGCTTCTTCCTGCCCGAGGGCGAGATCGAGACCCCGCAGGCCACCGTCGTGAAGTTCGCCGACCTGAAGGCCTGACCCGCCACATGAGCGCCCGACGGCCGGCCTCCGGGCCGGCCGTCGTCGCGCCCGGGCCCGGCGTCGGCCGCGCCGGGTCAGCTCCAGTCGACGGCGGCGAGGGCGTCGAGCACGGCCGCGGCGGCGGGGGAGGTGCGGTCGGGGTCGACCAGCGCGGCGATCGGGTAGCCGAGGACCGGCTCGAAGGGGCGGAATCCGAGGAGCGGGTTGCCCTCGACGAGCGAGCGGGTGGCGATGGTGGGGGCCACGCCTGACTCGACCGCCTTCAGCAGCACGATGCGGTCGTCGGCGGCGAAGACCGTCTCGAGCGACCCGCCGGCGTTGGCGACGATCTTCTCGAGCACCTCCAGCCGCTCGGGGACGTCGAGCACGGCGACGCGAAGGGGGCTTTGGTCGCCCATGCGGATCGCGTCGGGCCAGGCGTCGACGTCGTCGGCGGCGACGGCCAGCACGAGCTCGAGCACGCCGAGGTGGTGGACCCCGAGGTCGGCCACGGGCGCGAGCGGGGCCTCGCCGAAGCCCAGGTCGGCGCGCCCAGAGCGGAGCAGCGCCGCCATGTCGTCGGTGTCGGTGGCGGTGAGGAGGCGCACGGTGGTGCCGGCGGCGCGGGTGAGCTCGGGGAGGCGGCCGGTGAGCATCGTCTGGTGGCTCGGCGACGCGGCGATGGTGACCTCGCGGGCGTGGAGGCGGTCGGCCACCGTCGACACCTTCTCGACCGCGGCGAGGGCGGCCCGGGCCGCGTCGACCACCGGGGCGGCGTCGTCGCGGACGTGGAGCCGCCGCCCGTCGAGGGCCACGAGCTCGACGCCGAGGTCGTGCTCGAGGGCCCGGATGGCCCGGGAGAGCACGGGCTGGGAGATGCCGAGGCGCCGCGACGCGGCCGAGAGGCTGGGGCCGTCGGCCACCTCGACCAGGTAGCGCAGCTGCTGGAGGTTCATGCCCGGAAGGTATCGCCACCCCACCGGAGATGCCCCTTGTCCAAGCAGCCGGGCGCCGCGAGGCTCGTACCCGAGCGGTCAGGGGGACCGCACGGGGAGGCAGTCGACGTGGATGCTCGGATCGAGGACGTGAGCCCGGCGGGACCGGCGCCCATGATGCGCCGAGGGCATCGCCAGCGCCCCATGGCCGCCGCGGTGCTGGTGGCCCTGGCCCTGGTGGCCGCGGCCTGCTCGAGCAGCGGGTCCTCGACCTCCACCGCCACCACGGTGGCCGCCGCCAAGATCCCGTTCACCGCGGCCAAGGTCCTCCAGGAGGGCAGCACCTACACCGTCAGCTGGGAGTCGCCCGGCGACGCCGGCGTCACCGTCTACGCCGGCACCGACCCGCAGAACGTGGGCACCGCCCGCCAGGTCGGCACCGGCGCCGCCACCGGCACCATCACCGTCTCCGACCTGCCCGACGCGCCCCGGTGGTACTTCGAGCTGGTGCCCGCCGAGGGCGACCCGCTCGTGGTGGCCGACCGCTCGCTGCACCTGGCCTCGGCCCCCAACTTCCGCGACGTCGGCGGCTACCGCACGGCCGACGGCCAGTGGGTCGAGATGGGCAAGCTCTACCGGGCCGACAGCCTGGCCAAGCTCACCCCCGAGGACACCGCCAAGCTCGAGGCCATGGGCGTGAAGCTGGTGTGCGACCTGCGCACCGACTACGAGCGCCAGCAGAACCCCGACGTCACCATCCCCGGCTCCGAGGCGATCCAGCTGAACGTGGCCGCCGACGGTGCCGACCTCACCAAGCAGATCACCGACGCCATCCTCACCGGCAACGCCGCCGCCCAGCAGGAGATCCTGGGCAACGGCAAGGGCAAGGAGCTGATGATCACCGGCGGCAGCACGTTCGTCACCAGCCCGTCGGCGCAGGCGGCCTACAAGACGATGTACGAGCGCATCGCCGACCCGGCCAACCTGGCCACCGTCTTCCACTGCAGCGCCGGCAAGGACCGCACCGGCTGGGCGGCGGCGTCGTTCCTCACGATGCTCGGCGTGCCCCAGGACGTCGTGTTCAGCGACTACCTGCTGAGCAACGACTACCTCGCCGCCTCCAACGAGGCGACCCTCGCCAAGACCAAGGCGATCATCGACCCGGCCCTGCTCCAGCCGGTGATCGGCGTGGCCCCCGAGTACCTCCAGGCCAGCTTCGACACCGTGCAGAACGAGTACGGCGGCATCGACGGCTACATGACCGACGGGCTCGGTCTCTCCCAGGCCACGATCGACCAGATCAAGAGCGAGTTCCTGGCGGGCTGAACGCCCGGTCCGACGAGCCCTCGGCTCACCCCCCGAGCGAGCTCAGCTGCACGACCTCCGTGTGGAGGTCGTGCAGCGGCTCCTCGGGCAGCAGGAACCGCCAGAACATGGTGCCGTGGTGCAGGCCGCGGGTGTCGAGCCAGTTGGGCACGCCGGGGTCGCGGTGGGCGAGCACCATGCGGAAGGTGCCGTCGTCCTCGTGCACGGTCTGCACCCGGTTCAGCGACACGAGGCGCCGGTCGTAGTTCGGCGTCTGCATGTGGTTGTTGAACAGCACGATGTTGGCGAAGCGGCAGCGCGGGAACCGGCCGGTGATCACCAGCGCCTCGTCGGGGTCGAGCGCCCAGCGGGCGCTGCGGTAGACGTTGTCGGCGGCGGCGTAGCCGATGGCGAGGTTGCCGTCGTCGGGCGGCGGGTTGGTGAAGGCGTTCGGCTCGGCCGACACCCACGGGATGGCGCCGGGCGGCATCGGTGTGTGGCCCCAGTCGACGGTGACCGAGCGCAGGAAGGTGATGGCGCGGCGGATGTTGGCCGCGGTCAGCGCGTCGTCGGGCACCGGGGGCGGGCCGGGGTCGTCGAGCGGCACGATCGACAGCGGCACGTCCATGCCCGGGTCGAGCGCCACGCAGCGCTCCCACTCGAAGTAGTGGCGGGTCGTGATCGACCCGGCCTCGGGGTCGAGGCGCAGCCAGTTGCGGGGGCCCGACGCCGGCTCGTCGGGGCCGACGATCAGCTCGAAGTTGCCGGCCGCGTCGATGTCGAACTCGGTGTCGTTGAGGGTGTGGCCCAGCGCCCTGCTCATGGCGCCGCCGGCGGTGCCCAGCTCGACGGTGAACGACGTGTAGCAGGCGTTGGCCGTGTTGCCCCGCAGCCGGTAGGTGCGGGTGGGGTCGATGACGGTGCCGTAGTAGACGGTGTCGGGGTTGTCGCCCAGCAGCTTCAGGGTGGGGGAGAACCAGCGGTGGAACCACGGCCGGGCCGGGTCGGCCTCCAGCCAGAACTGCAGCGCGTGGTGCAGCGAGTGCATGGCGAACTCGCGGTACGACGCCCGGTCCTGCTGGTCGACGAAGTTCCAGCGCTCGTGGTGCGAGTCGACCTCGATGGCGGCGATCAGCTCCGCCAGCTCGCCCATCGCCGCACTCGACTCGTCGCCGCTGCCCTCAGCCATCTGGTCCCCCCGGATCGTCGGTCGGGGCAGCTTGCCAGACCGAACCCGGAGAAACCGCGCCACCATGTCGAGGAGCGTCCGTCGGCTCCGACCGGGGGGTGAGCGGCACCGAGGGGGTGCCCCGACGCCAGGAGGCGACACCATGAAGTTCCTGCTCAGCATCTACGGCGACGACGAGACCTGGACCTCGCTGGCCGACGACGTGCGCGACGACCTCATCGCCCGCACCGACGCCCACAACAAGGCGCTGGTCGAGACCGGCGAGCTCCTCGGCGCCTTCGGCACCTCCGAGCGGGGGAACATCCGCCAGGTCCGCAACACCGAGGCGGGCCGGGTGGTCACCGACGGGCCCTACATCGAGTCGAAGGAGTACCTCGGCAGCTTCTACCTCGTCGACTGCGAGGGCCTCGACCGGGCCCTCGAGATCGCCGCGGCGATGCCGTCGGCCGACCTGGTGCAGGTCGAGGTGTGGCCGCTGATGCACGGCGGCACGGCCGACGAGCTCTGAGCCCGACCGCCCGGTCGTGAGCGCCGATGCCACCGTCGAGGGCCTGCTGCGCGAGCTCGCGCCGCAGGTCCTCGCCGCGCTGGTGCGGCGCGACGGTGACTTCGCGGCGTGCGAGGACGCCACCCAGGAGGCGCTGCTCGCCGCCGCCCGGCAGTGGCCGGGGGAGGGGGTGCCCGCGAACCCGCGCGGCTGGCTGGTCACGGTGGCCTCGCGGCGCCTCACCGACGAGGTGCGGGCGTCGTCCGCCCGCCGTCGGCGCGAGGACGCCGACCACGCCGCCCGCCCCGGTGGATGGCAGGTGCTGGCCCCTCCCGGCGAGCCGGTACCGGACCCCGACGACGAGCTGCTCCTGCTGCTCCTGTGCTGCCACCCGGCCCTCACGCCGTCGTCGCAGGTGGCGCTCACCCTCCGGGCGGTCGGCGGCCTGACCACGGCGGAGATCGCCGCCGCGTTCCTCGTGCCCGAGTCGACGATGGCGCAGCGCATCAGCCGGGCCAAGCAGCGCATCGCCGAGGCCGGGGCCCGCTTCGAGCGGCCCGCGCCCGACGAGCTCGACGGCCGCCTCGACGCAGTGCGCCGGGTGCTCTACCTGATCTTCAACGAGGGCTACTCCGCCACGAGCGGCGACGAGCTCCAACGGCGCGACCTGGCCGCCGACGGCATCCGCCTCGCCCGCCGGCTCCTGGCCGTGCGCCCCGACGACACCGAGTCGGCCGGCCTCCTCTGCCTGATGCTGCTCACCGAGGCCCGCCACGCGGCGCGGGTCGGCCCCTCAGGGGAGCTCGTGCCGCTGGCCGAGCAGGACCGGTCGAGGTGGGATCGCGACCTGATCGGGGAGGGGGTGGCGCTCCTGCTCACCACGCTCCCGAAGGGCCGGGTCGGCCCGTACCAGCTGCAGGCCGCCATCGCCGGGGTGCACGACGAGGCGGCATCGGTCGACGACACCGACTGGGTCGAGATCCTCGGCCTCTACGACCTGCTCCGACGGATCGACCCGAGCCCGGTCGTGTCGCTCAACCGCGCCGTCGCGCTGGGTGAGGTCCAGGGGCCGGTGGCGGGCCTGGCCGAGGTCGACCGGCTGGTGGCCGACGGGCATCTCGCCGGCCACCACCGGCTGCACGTGGTGCGGGCCCACCTGCTCGAGCGGGCGGGTGACGTCGAGGGCGCCCGCGCCGAGCTCGACCAGGCGATGAGGCGCACCACGTCGGTGCCCGAGCGGCGCCACCTCGAACGGCGGGCCCGGGAGCTCCCGCCGACGGACGACGGTCAGGCCGCGGCCGACGGGCAGGACTCGGCGTAGCCCCAGAGCGAGTCGACCCACTCGGAGGCCGGCCCCACCCACGTGCCGTAGAGCTCCGGGTAGGCGGCCCGTTGCACGGCCTGGATCGCGTCGGCCGTCGGCATCGTGCTCCACCCCGGCACCGCGTCGAGGCGGTCGAGGAAGGCCCGGGTGGCCGCCGCCGGATCCATGACGTCGACCCCGGGGTAGAAGCGGGGGCGCTGCTGGAAGAGGCCCCGGCTGTCGGGCCCGGCCTCGTCCCCGTGGTCGAGGTTGAGCAGGGCCGACTCCTGCATCGCCGTCGTCACCGCCACCACGGCGGCCTGCCGCGAGCGGCCCGTGGCCATGGCGGTCCGCACGATGGTGTCGGCGTTGGCGATCTGGGGATCGGCGAGGGGGATGGTCCCGATGTCGGACGGCGCGGTCAGGTGCAGGTCCCGGGACGGACCGCGGCACGAGGCGGCCGCCTGGTCGCGGGTGAGGGCCAGCCAGCCCCACGCGCCCACGACGAGGAGGACCGTCGTCGTCAACGCGATCAGCAACGGGCTCGAGGGCCGGCGGGGGGAACGGGACGCCATGGAGCCCCGGACGCTACCGACCACCCGGACCGTCGTGGCCGCGGTGTGCTCACATGGGCCGGTGGCCCCCCAGAAGATCCGCTTCGCCGTGTCGGTGCCGGTGTCGGCCCCCGACCCGCGCCCGTTCGTCCGCCTGGCCGAGAGCATCGGCTTCGACTCGATCTGGCTGTCGGACCTGCCGCTGATCGCGGCCTCCGACCCGGTCGTCGCCCTCGCCGCGCTGGCCGGCGCCACCGAGAAGGTGCACCTCGGCGTGAACCTGGTGCCGTTCGGCCGCAACCCGGTGGTGCTGGCCCGCCAGCTCGCCCAGATCGACCAGCTCTCCGGCGGTCGCCTGCTCGTCACCCTCGTGCCGGGCATCGACCGACCGGGCGAGCGGGCCGCGCTCGGCCTCGGCCCCGGCGACCGCGGCGTCGTGCTGGAGGAGATGGCCGACCTGCTGCGCCGGCTGTGGTCGGGCGAGGCGTTGACCCACCACAGCGACCGGTTCGACCTCGACGACGTGGTCGTCGAGCCCCGACCGGTGCAGGAGCCGCTCGAGATCTGGTTCGGTGGGCACGGGCCCAAGGCCCTCGACCGGGTGGGTCGCGTCGGCGACGGCTGGCTCACCGCCGGCATCGACCCGGCCACCGCGGCACGCGGCCGGGAGGCCATCGAGGCGTCGGCCACCGCCCACGGGCGCACCGTCGACCCCGAGCACTTCGGCATCTCGCTGCCCGTCGCCCGCCACGGTGTGTCCGATGAGGCCCGGGCCCAGATGGCCGCCCTCTACCCGGGGCGCGCCGTCGAGGAGCTCCTGCCGGTGGGCGCCGAGGGCCTGCGCGACCACCTCGAGCGCCACGTCGAGGCCGGCCTGTCGAAGTTCGTGCTGCGCCTCTCCGACCCGACCGACGACGCCGACGACCTGCGCTGGTTGGCCGAGGCGGCCCTCCCGATGCAGCGCTGAGGGCGGCGCGGGCCCCGGCCACGCCTTGGGAGCGGGAGGGGCCCACCGGTAGAGTCTCCGAGTTCCGGAGGAGGCTCTGATGGCTGGTGGTTGGTTCGAGACGGTCGCGGTGGCGCAGAAGCGGGCCAAGCGGCGCGTCCCGTCGTCGGTCTACAACGCCATCATCGGTGGCGCCGAGAAGGGCGTCTCCCTCAACGCCAACCTGGGGTCGTTCGACCAGCTCGGGTTCGCCCCCCACGTCGCGGGCCTCCACGCCGAGCGCTCGATGGACACCAAGGTGATGGGCCTCGACCTGTCGATGCCGGTCATCCTCTCGCCCACCGGTGTGCAGGCCGTGCACCCGCTCGGCGAGATCGCCGTCGCCCGCGCCGCCGCCAACCGCGGCGTGCCGCTGGGCCTCAGCTCCTTCGCCTCGAAGCCCATCGAAGAGGTCGTCGAGGCCAACCCGAACACCCTGTTCCAGATCTACTGGTCGGGCGGGCGCGACGTCATGGTGCAGCGCCTCGAGCGGGTGAAGGCGGCCGGCGCCAAGGGCGTCATCGTCACCCTCGACTGGACCTTCTCGAACGGTCGCGACTGGGGCAGCCCGTTCATCCCCGAGAAGATGGACCTCAAGACGATGATCAAGCTGGCCCCGCAGGCGCTCTCGCGCCCGGGCTGGTTCGCCTCCTACATCAAGCACCTCCACATCCCCGACCTCACCACGCCGAACATGGCGGCCCCCGGCGAGGCACCTCCGGCGTTCTTCGGCGCCTACTACGAGTGGATGCAGATGACGCCGCCGAGCTGGGACGACATCGCCTGGCTGCGCTCGCAGTGGGACGGCCCGTTCATGGTCAAGGGCGTGTGCCGCGTCGACGACGCCAAGCGCGTCCGCGACATCGGCTGCACCGCGCTGTCGGTCTCGAACCACGGCGGCAACAACCTCGACGGGACGCCGTCGCCCATCCGGGTGCTGCCCTCGATCGTCGACGCCGTCGGTGACGAGATCGACGTCGTGCTCGACGGCGGCGTGCGCCGCGGCTCCGACGTGGTGAAGGCGCTGGCCTTCGGCGCCAAGGCCGTGATGATCGGCCGGGCCTACCTGTGGGGCCTCGCCGCCAACGGCCAGCCCGGCGTCGAGAACGTGCTCGACATCCTCCGGGGTGGCATCGACGCCTGCCTGCTGGGCCTCGGCAAGTCGAGCATCGGCGAGCTGTCGGCTGACGACATCGTCGTCCCGCCCGACTTCTTCCTCACCCTCGGCGACAAGTAGCCCACCCGCCGGCGGGCGCCTCCGCCGCCGTCAGAAGACCGAGCGGCGCAGGCCGCCGTCGACCCCGATGACCTCACCGGTGATGTAGCCGGCGAGCGGTGACGCCAGGAACGCCACGAGCGCGGCGGCCTCGATGGGCTCGCCGACGCGGCCCATCGGCACGATCTGCAGGGCCTCGGCCAGCGCCTCGGGCGTCGGGTAGGCCTTCCGGATCTGCTCGCTGTCGATCACGCCGGGGACGATGGTGTTGGTGGTGATGCCGTGGCTCGCCACCGCCTGGGAGAAGCCCTTGAAGTAGACGGTGCGCGCCGCGTTCATCGCGGTCGTGGCGTTGATCGGGCCGTGCAGCTCGAACAGGCCGCCGACGTTGAGCACCCGGCCGTAGCGGCGCTCCTGCATGCCGGGCAGCAGCGCCTCGGCCAGCTGACGGGTGGCCACGACCCGCAGGGCGTAGGCGTCCGACCACGCCGACTCGGGCGCCCCGATGCCCACCGGCTGCGACGTGCCGGCGTTGTTGACCAGGATGTCGACCCCGCCGAGCTGCTCTTCGGCCACCGTCGCCACGGTCGTGCCGGCGTCGGGGGTGGTGAGGTCGTAGGGGATGACGACGGGCTCGCGGCCGGGGGCCGCCGGCAGCTCGGCGGCGACGCTGCGCAGGAGCTCCTCCCGGCGTCCCACGATGGCGACGCGCACGCCCTCAGCGGCGAGGACGCGGGTGATCTCCAGTCCGATCCCCGTGCCGGCGCCGGTGACGAGGGCCGTCATCCCGTCGAGCTGCAGGTCCATGGAAGCCTCCGGAGGGTGGCCCGGGAGTGGGTGGATCGGGCCGGGCTCACCCTAGTGAGGTCCCGTCGGGCGCAGGCCGGGGTCGAGGGGGCCGGGAAAGTGCTCATCCGCCACCGCCGGACGCCGATACCTACCGGGTGTTCGTCATCCCCGATCCCGACCTCGTCCTCGTCTGCGTGCGGGGCGTGCGCTCCGGCGCCGCCGCACCCGATGGCCTGACCGAGGTCCAGGCCGACGTCATCGGCGCCGTCGCGGCCCAGGTCTTCCACCACCCCGTCGACGACCCCTCCACCCTCGAGCCGATCTCGCCGGCGGAGCTCGCCGACGCGGTCGCCGACCCGGCCGTGCGCCACCAGATGGTGGTGGGCATGCTCGGCCTGTCGCTCATGGCCCACCCGCCCGACCCGGCCGGCCCCGACCGCATCGAGGCCTACGCGAGCGCGCTCGGCGTCGACGAGGGGCTGCTGGCCGCCACCCGCCGCTACGTCGAGGGCCACCGGCGCTGGATGCTGTTCGACTTCGCCCGCCACAGCGTGCTGCGCGACCTGGCCGAGCGGCAGGTGCGCGAGCGGGGCCCGATCCCGCTGCTCGAGCAGGTCGGCGCGCTGAAGGGCGTGAGCGAGGACGCCGCCCTGGCCGAGCGGTTCCGCGGCCTCGAGGCCTACCCGCCCGGCTCGTGGGGCCGGGTGCTCTGGGAGTTCTACGACCAGATGGGATGGAAGTTCCCCGGTGAGAAGGGCGCGGTGCCGCAGGTGACGAGCGAGCACGACTGGGTGCACGTGCTCAGCGGCTACCCCCCGACCCCGATGGGCGAGATCCAGGTCACCGCCTTCATGGCCGCCAACCTGCGCGACGACGTGGCTTTCTCGATCCTGTTCTTCGCCATGGGCATCTACGAGACGGGCGCGATCCACGTGCCGCTGGCACCCAGCCACGTCGGCACCATGGCCTCGGTGCCCGACGGCGGCGCCCAGTTCGCCGACGCCCTGCGTCGTGGTGGGGCGTGCACGGCCGACTCGCTGCTGATGGACCACTGGGCGATGGCCGAGCGGCCGCTCGCCGAGGTGCGCGAGGAGCTCCACGTCGGCCCCAAGCACCTGCCGGGCGAGGACCCGGCGCCGTCGGTGCCGACGCTGGTGGTGCCGCAGGGCTGATCCACCGGGCGTCTCGCGGGCGGGGCGATCGGCGCGCGGGCAAGATGGCCCGATGTCCGGCATCGAGTTGGGTCACGCCCTCATCACCATGATCGAGCCCGATCGCGAGACGATCCTCGAGTACCACCGCTGGTACGAGAAGGACCACTTCCTCGCCGGCGTGCTCACCGGCCCGGCCGCCTTCGCCGGCCAGCGGTGGGTGGCCACCCGCGACCTCAAGGCCCTGCGGCGCCCGGCCGAGTCGGAGGTGGCGTCGCCCGTCGACGACGGCTCGTTCATCACCCTCTACTGGATCGAGCGCGACAAGCTCTCGGACCACACCGACTGGGCGTTCCCCGAGGCGGCCCGCTTCGCGGCCGAGGGCCGCATGGACCCCCGCCGCCACCACGTGTCGACCTCGTACTACGACCTGGTCGAGGTCGTGGCCCGCGACGCCGACAGCGCGCCGGCCGAGCTGGCGGTGCACCGGCAGTACCCGGGCCTCGTCGTGGTGTGGGCCGACCCCCGCGCCGTCGACCCGGCCTCGCTGGTGGGTGGGCCGGTCGACCAGGTCGTCACGTTCCGGTCGATCTCGCTGCCCGACCCGCTGCCGGCGATGCCCGGCGCGGTGATGTCCGACCCGGCCCGCCCCATCGACGTGCACCTGTGCTTCGTCGACGACACCAGCGGCGACTGGGCCACCCGCCACGATCCCGAGGGCGCGCTCCTGGTGGCGCCGTTCATCCCGACCGTGCCGGGCACCACCCGCTACCTCGACGAGCTCTAGGCGCCCGCCCCGGCACCCGCCGCCCCGGCCCCCGCTCTGTCCGCGACCTACGGGTCGAGGCCGGCGCGGCGGAGCAGCTCGGCGCCGTCGCGCCGGAGCGTGGGCCGGGCCCTTCGGTGCAGGTCCTCGCGAGGGTCGATGGCGTGCTCGCACCGGCTCGTGTAGGCGAGCTGGTAGACGACCGAGGCGTAGGCCGAGGCCCTGACATCGGTGTCGAGGGGCATCGGCCACGCGGTGAGCCATGCCTCCACGTCGTCGACATCCGGCGCGGCGTCGTCGCCTGCCTCGCCCGTCGAGCGCCAGGTGGTCGCACCGTTGGCCAACGCCATCGAGAGGGGGACGATCGAGAGGCTGTCCATGTCGTAGATGGCGCGCACGCCCGCGGCTGACAGCCGCACGTTGCGGGCAGACCAGTCGGAGTGGGCGACGACCTCCGGACCGACCCCGAGACGAGGAAGAGCCTTCGTGGCCAGGGCGTCGATCCACTCGGCGCCGGCAGCGGTGGACTCGAAGTCGAACTCGGGAGAGTGGGGTGGGGGGTAGAGCGCATCCGGTGGACCCGACTGCATCGGATGGCCGCGGAGCCCTTCTGACCAGGGTGCCGCGCCCACCAGGGCGCAGAGGCCACGGGCCGAGGCCTCCATCTCTGCCGGGCCGAACTCGGACGGCTGACCCGGGTCGTCGAGGTGCTCCTCGGCCGTGGCCAACCCGGCCCCGAGTGGTTCCGGCCCGGCGATCGGGGAGGCACAGGGCACCCCTGCGGATGCCAGGCCTCGCTGGGTCGAGACGACGGCAGACAAGAACCGCGAGGTGCAGTGCGGCTGGTAGGCCTTGATCACCACGGTCGACCCGTCGTCGAGGACGACGCCCGTGACCGATCCGGCGGACACGACGTGGAACGTCGCTTCGGCGACGCCCTGGCCCAGCACTCGATGGCACCAGACGACGACCTGGTCAGCGATCAGCGACGGGTCCTCGGTGCCGTGCACGGCTCTGTGGACGGCGATCGGTCGGCCCCACCGTTCGATCTCCGTCCGGACCGCGTCCTCGACGTCCATCCGGGCCTTCCCTTCGGGTGGGGCGACCCCGGGGGCGTCGCCCGGCGCACCGGATCGGTCAGAGGATGGTGACGGGGATGCGCTTGCGGCCGACGCCGATCGGCTTCGAGTGGTCGTGGCTGACCGTCGGGCGCACCGCGCCGCCATCGGCATCGAGCGCCTTGAGGGCTTCCTCGCCGTAGCCGAACACGCACTCCGGGTCGGGGGCGTCGAGGGGCAGGCCGGTGAAGAACTTGGCGGCCATGCAACCGCCGCCGCAGGCGTCGAAGCTGCCGCACGAGGCGCAGGCCCCGGGGCTCGAGGGCTCGCGCAGCGAGGTGAAGAGGTCGGACGAGCGCCAGATGGCGGCGAACCCGCCCTCGTCGCGCACCGAGCCGGCCATGAACTCGTCGTGCAGCACGAACGGGCAGGCGTAGACGTCGCCCACCGGGTCGATGAGGCAGACCACCCGGCCGGCGCCGCACAGGTTGAGGCCCGGCAGCGGCTCGCCCAGCGCCGAGAGGTGGAAGAACGAGTCGCCGGTGAGGACGTGGGGGCGCTCGAGGAGCCAGTGGTAGAGGCGCACCTGTTGCTCGGAGGTGGGGTGCAGCTCGTGCCAGGTGTCGATGCCGCGGCCCGAGGGGCGGAAGCGGGTGAGGCGGAGCTCGGCGCCGTACTCGTCGGCCAGGGCCTCGTAGGCGTCGACCTGGTCGACGTTCTGGCGGGTCATGACCACCGAGAGCTTGAACTGGGGGTAGCCCGCCGCCTTCAGGTGGTCCATGGCCTGGCGCACCCGGGCGTGGGTGCCCTCGCCGCGGATGAGGTCGTTGGTCTCCTCGTCGACGCCGTCGAGCGAGATCTGGATGTCGACGTAGTCCATCGCCGCCAGGCGCTTCGCGTTCTCGGCGGTGATGCGGCCGCCGTTGGTCGAGAACTTCACGCCGACGCCGCGCTCGACGCAGTACTCGACGATCTCGAAGAAGTCGGGGCGGAGCATGGGCTCGCCGCCTCCGATGTTCACGTAGAACACCTGCATCTCGGCGAGCTGGTCGACGATGCCCTTCATCTCCTCGGTGCTGAGCTCGCGGGGGTCGCGGCGGCCCGAGCTGGAGAGGCAGTGGACGCACTGCAGGTCGCAGGCGTAGGTCCACTCCCAGGTGAGGCAGATGGGGGAGTTGAGGCCCTGGGCCAGCTGGTCGGTGAGCGCGGTCACGAGGACTCCTCGGGGACGATGAAGTCGCCGGCGGCGAGCGACGTGAGGGCCTTCTCGAACGACGGCCAGCGGCGGTCGTCGATGCCGGCGGCGGTGAAGGCGGCCCGCGCGCTCGGCTCGTCGGCGAGGCGCTCGACCAGGTCGACGAGGTCGGGCGAGCGCAGGAAGGTGAGGCGCCGGTTGCCGTAGTGGTAGGCCAGCGCGCCGAAGGGCTCGGGGCGCAGGGCCACCCGCTCGTGCAGGTGCCACCGGCGATCGGCGTCGAACGTGGTGGTCACGGTTGTCGCGGTGGTCATGACGGTGCCGTGCCGGTGGTCCCGCGAGGCGGGACCGGGGCCGGACGGGCGAGGCGTCGGCTCAGTAGACGCCGCACATGCCGTCGATGGAGATCTCCTCGACGAGGAGCTCCTCTTCGGCGGTGTCGTCGTCGGTGACCAACTCGTCGGTCTCGGTGTGCTCGAGCGTCTGCTCCATGTCCCCTCCAGAGGAAGCGGCGGTGCGCCCATCCTACCGGCCCCGCCCGGCCCGCCTGTAGCCCGGCCCCGGCCTGTCCCTCTGGTTCGGTTCATGAGCCCATGGGCGACGTGCTGTACCAGAGGGGCCGGCGGGGCGCGCGGTGGCGCGCGTTTGTGCGCGCGGTATCCACCACGCTGTCACACCCCCTGGGTACCGTCGCCGACGTGGCCCGACCCCGCACCTTCGAAGAGCCGCGCGTGCCCACCGCCGTGCGCCTGCCCGAGTCGCTGCACGACCGCCTCCACCGCGAGGCCTCGGCGCGCGACGTCTCGGCCAACCTGCTCGTCACCAAGGCGCTCGAGGCCTACCTCGAGAAGCTCCCTCCCGTCGAGGAGGTCGCCCCGTGACCGAGCCCAAGAAGCGCACGCGGACCGTCACCTCCAACTTCGGGTCGTCGCGGCGGGAGAGCCACGACGCCACCGCCTTCTACGACCGCTTCGTGGCCCCCGAGGTCTCCTCCGACGACACCGTCGAGCTCAACGACCCCGGCGTGGTCGACACCATCCACCTCGGCGACATCTCCGAGGTGCAGAACCTCAAGCCCAACTCGGTGGCCCTCGTGGTCACCTCGCCGCCCTACTTCGCGGGCAAGGCCTACGAGGAGAGCCTCGGCGAGAACGGCGTGCCGGCCGACTACTTCGAGTACCTCGCCATGCTCGAACGGGTCTTCGCCGAGTGCGAGCGCGTGCTCGAGCCGGGCGGGCGCATCGCGGTCAACGTCGCCAACCTCGGCCGTCGCCCCTACCGGTCGCTGGCCGGCGACGTCACCCAGATCCTCCAGGACCTCGGCCTGCTGTTGCGGGGCGAGGTCGTGTGGTGGAAGGGCCGGGCCGCCGGCGGCTCGTGCGCATGGGGCACGTTCCAGCGCCCCTCCAACCCGGTGCTGCGCGACGTCACCGAGCGGGTGGTCATCGCCAGCAAGGGCCGCTTCGAGCGGGCGCTCACGCCGGCCCAGCGCGAGAAGCGCGGCCTGCCCCACGAGTCGACCATCTCCAAGGACGAGTTCCTCGAGGCCACCACCGACCTCTGGGAGATGCCGCCCGAGAGCGCCACCCGGGTCAACCACCCGGCGCCGTTCCCGGTCGAGCTGCCCGAGCGGCTGATCCACCTCTACACCTACAAGGGCGACCTCGTGCTCGACCCGTTCATGGGCTCGGGCAGCACCGCGGTGGCCGCCGTGCGCACCGACCGCCACCACGTGGGCTACGACCTCGACCCCGAGTACGTCGCCCGGGCCGAGGCCCGCATCGCGGCCGAGGTCGAGCGCCTCGGCGCCATCGACGTCGACCAGCTCTCGCTGTTCAAGGTCACCCTCCCGGCGGTGAAGGTGAAGGACCAGCCCGAGCCCGAGCCCGGCGACTACCAGTCGCGGGCCGTGCGCGAGGGCCGCCAGGCCAAGGAGATCGCCGAGGCCCTGCTCAAGGACTGCGGCTTCGACATCAAGGGCCACGACGTGGGCATGCCCGGCGGCGTCGAGGTCAACATCGTGGCCGCCGACGCCAACGGCACCGACTGGGCCTTCGACGTGTCGGGCGCCTTCACCTCCAACCGGGCCGGGCTCAAGCGCACCGACACCCTCTGGAAGGCGCTGGGCAAGGCGTCGGTGCTCTCGCTCGACCCCACCTTCGACATGCCCGTGGTGCTGCTCACCACCGACAAGCCGGCCAAGGGCAGCGCGGGGGCCAAGGCCCTGGCCGCCTCCACCGGATGGCACCCCGGCCGCGAGCGCCGCCGGCCGGTGGCCGCGGTGGTCGAGATGCTCGACGCGCAGGGCCGGGCCGAGCTCACGCGCTACGCCGCCGAGGGCCGCATCGCCCTGCCGCACCTCCCCGACTGACCGGCCGTGTCGGCCGACCGCACCTTCGTCACCGAGCTGGCCACCGGCCTCGGCATGCTCCTGCCCCCCGAGGGCGAGGTGGCGGAGCTCGGCGCGCTCATCGACGCCCGCCCCCCGCAGCTCGCCAACCTCGGACCCGACGGGTGGCAGCGCCTCGCCGAGCTGTGGGCCGGTGGGGCCTTCGCCGACGACTTCGCCCACGGCGCGGCCAACGGCCGGGCCTTCGCCGCCGCTCCCGACGCCCTCAACGGCCGGCCACCGCGCATCGTCGAGTGGACCGGCCCCCGCCGGGCTCCCGGCGACGAGGTCGTGCCTGCCGACCTGCGCGTCGACCACGTCTACCTCGTGAGCTGCAAGTACCTGTCGAAGGTGCTGCACAACGCCTCGCCTCCCCGGCTGGTCGACGGGCTGCTGGCCCAGGGCCCGGTCGAGGAGCGCGGCGACTGGTACGCCGCGGTCGCACCCGCCGAGCACGCCGAGCTCTACGCCGCGTGCACCGACGCCCTCGGCGGCGGCTGGCCGGCGCGGGCCGACGAGCTCGACACCGAGCAGCGCCGCGCCCTCGCCACAGCCCTGCGCGGCGCCTGGCCCGACGACGCGGTCGAGCCCTACGGCCGTCTGTGCGCGGCCGTGGCCTCGGCCACCGTCGCCCGCTGGTCGGCCCGCATCGACGCGCGCTCCCGCGAGGCGCTGCTCTGGCGGCTGCTGCGCATCGGCTCGGCCCCCTACTTCGTGCTCGGCAGCAGCGCCTCGGGGCCGATGCGGCTCCGCATCGACACGCCGTGGGACTGGCGCCAGCGGTTCGCCCTGCGGGGCTTCGAGGTCGAGGCCCAGCCCGGCGGCCAGCCGCGCGTGGCCTGGCGGGGCCACTACCGGGTGCTCGCCACCGGCGACGACCGCACGGTCGAGGGCCACGTCGAGCTGCGCTGGAGCCACGGCCGCTTCAGCGGGCCGCCCGAGGCCAAGGTCTACCTCGACACCCCTCACGACCAGGTGCCCGGCTACCACCCGCTCGACGGCGGGCCCGTGGCCCCGGCCGATCCACCGCCGCCGGCCGATGGCGACGTCGACGGCGACCTCGACCTGACCCTGTTCGGCTGAGCCGCCTCCGGAGGCGGGGTCAGGCCTCGTCGTCGGCGAGGGCGAGGCGCCTGTTGCGGCGCCGGGCCTTCACCACGAGGTACCCGAAGCCGAGCACCAGGGCCGCGATCACCACGTTGTTGATCACGCCGTGCCACTCGTCGGCGCGCTCCCACTGGTGGCCGAGCAGCTGGCCCACGACGATCCACACCGCGTTCCAGAGGAGGCTGCCCAGCGCGGTGAGCAGGGTGAAGCTCCAGAACGGCATGCGCTCGGCACCGGCGGGGATGCTGACCACCGAGCGCACGACCGGCACGAGCCGCCCGAACAGCACGACCTTGGCGCCGTGGCGGTCGAACCACGCGAAGCCGGTGGCGACGTCGTCGGCGGTCAGGCCGATCCACCGCCCGACCCGGGCCAGGAACCGCTCGAGGCGCTCGCCGCGGATCCACGCGCCGAGCCCGTAGAGCGCCCACGCGCCCACGACCGAGCCGACGGTGGCGAGCAGGATCGCCGGCACCACGCCGAAGCGCCCGGTGTCGACGTTGAACCCGGTGAGCAGCAGCACCAGC
Source organism: uncultured Actinomycetes bacterium (assembly GCA_945957335.1). Classification (GTDB taxonomy): domain Bacteria; phylum Actinomycetota; class Acidimicrobiia; order Acidimicrobiales; family Acidimicrobilacustridaceae; genus CAMFLJ01. Next base: position 30,550 of record CAMFLJ010000002.1, read on the forward strand.
TCCGAGGGGATGGGCGGGAAGATGCTCTCCAGCGCCACCAGCAGCGCCACCCCCGGCAGCCCGATGGCGTCGATCACCTGCGTCGCCCAGTCGATCACGGGCGCCCATCCTACGAACCCCGCTTCGTCCGTTGGGGTCGCCCCCCACCACGGCGCTGGAACCGGGTTTCGGTGCGCCGTGACGGGCGGCCGTACCATGCGGCGGCCGAGCGGGGCCCCACCCGGCGGCGCGACCAGCACGCAGACAGCGAGGACACCATGGGCTACCCGGACGGCATCGGCGCCATCGACTTGATGATCGGCTTCCCCTTCACCGACAAGAAGGCGACGTACGACTACCTCCGGGCCGGCATCAAGGACACCGGCGAGGACGCCTCGGTGATGCCCGCGGGCTACATGTTCAAGGACACGCCCGACGAGGCCGGCGACCGCGACCCCGTCGAGGTCACCTTCACCGAGATGGACAAGTACGGCGTGGCCGCCGGGCTGTTCGGCGTCAGCGAGAACTCGATCGAGGCCAAGAAGCGCTACCCGAACCGGGTGTTCTTCAGCATCGAGGTCGACCCCAACGACATCACGGGCGCGGTGCGCAAGATCCGCGACACCCACGCCGAGCACGGGCTCAGCGCGGTCACCACGTTCCCGGCCGGCTGCATCCCGCAGGTCCCGGTGAGCGACCGCCGTTACTACCCGATCTACCAGACGTGCATCGACCTCGACATCCCGATCATCTCCAACGCCGGCATCCCCGGCCCCCGGGTGCCGGCCGAGTGCCAGAACGTCATGCACTTCGACCAGGTCTGCTACGACTTCCCCGAGCTGCGGATCGTGATGCGCCACGGCGCCGAGCCGTGGGAGGAGCTGGCCGTCAAGCTCATGCTCAAGTGGCCGGGGCTCTACTACATGCCGTCGGCGTTCGCCCCGAAGTACTACCCGGAGGCGATCATCAAGTACGCCAACAGCCGGGGCCGCGAGAAGGTCATGTACGCCGGCTACTACCCGGCCGGGCTCACCCTCGAGCGCATCTTCACCGAGATGCGGAACGTGCCGCTCAAGGACGAGGTGTGGCCGCTCTTCCTGCGGGAGAACGCCAAGAAGGTCTTCAAGATGGACACCGTCCACGAGCTGGGGTCCTGATGGCCACCGTCGTCATCACCGGGGCCGGCCAGGGCCTGGGGCGCGCGGACGCCGTGCGCCTGGCGGCCGACGGCTGGTCGGTCGTGTGCCTCGACCTCAACGGCGACCTCGCGGCCGAGACCGCCGAGCTGGTCGGCGGCACGTCGTTCGCCGTCGACGTCACCGACCGCGACGCCGTGCTGGCCGTGGCCGACGAGGTGCCCGAGTGCACGGCGCTGGTCAACAACGCCGGCATCTGGAAGTTCCACTCGATCCTCGACATGACGCCCGAGCAGGCCCGCTCGGTGTTCGAGGTGAACGTGCTCGGCATCATCTGGTGCACGCAGGCCTTCGTCCCGAAGATGAAGGCGGCCGGCACCGGCTCGATCGTGAACATGTCGTCGGGCGCGGCGTGGACGAGCTCGCCCGGCCTCGGGCTCTACCCGGCCACCAAGTCGGGCGTCGAGTCGCTCACCAAGACCATGGCGCTCGAGCTCGGCCCCGACAACATCCGGGCCAACGCCATCGGCCCCGGCCTGATCGTCAGCGACGGCACCGCCGCCAACTACCAGGGCGACGCCGCCGCCAAGCGGGCCAAGGGCGTGCCCATGGCCCGCGTGGGCGACCCCACCGACATCGCCGACGTGGTCGCGTTCCTGTGCGGGAACGACTCGCGCTACGTCAGCGGCCAGGTCATCTACGTCGACGGCGCCGTCACCGCAGGCGCCCTCGCCCGCTGAGCCACGGTCCCGCCGAGCGCACCATGGCCACCTCCCTCGACGACCTGCTCGCCCGGCGGGTCGACAAGGTGGGGGAGGTGGCCGTCAGCTCGGGTGACGTCCTGCGCTGGAGCGAGGCCCACCGGGTGCGCTCGCCTCGGCACTGGCCCGATCGCACGCCCGGCTGGGTGGCGCCGCCGGCGATGGTCACCTCGTTCGTGCGGCCCCTCGAGTGGCGGCCCGACCGTGACGGCCCGCCGGGCGACCGCGGCTCGACGCTGCACGAGGAGCTGAAGGCGCTCCTCGGCCTGCCGCTGGGCATCGCCTCCGGCTACGAGCTCGAGCTGCACGCCCTGCTGGGCGACGGCGACGAGCTGGTGGCGGTCGAGCGCATCGCCGAGGTCGGCGAGCCCGAGGTGTCGCGCCTGGGCCCGGGTCGGCGCTGGGTGATCGAGAACGCCATCTCGCGGGTCGGCGATGGCGCCCTCGTGGCCGTCGAGCGCTTCCACATGCTCGGCTACGACCCCGCCGCCCCTCGCCGGCCCGAGCCCTCTTCCTCCTCTGGTTCGGTTCGTGAGCCCAGGGGCGACGTGCCGTACCAGAGGGAGGGGAGCGTGGTCGCGGTGGAGGAGGTGGACGTCAGTGCGGTGGCGATCGTGATGGGCGCGTCGGCCAACCGGGTGTGGACCCCGGCCCACGTCGACGTCGACGCCGCCAACGCGGCGGGCATCGCCGACATGTTCCTCGACACCTCCACCCAGCTCGGGCTGCTGTCGGTGGTCGGTGGCCGGGCCGCGCACGACGACGCCCGGCCGGGCCGGCTCTCGCTGCGGATGCGCCGGCCGGTCCTGCGCGGCGACCACCTGGTGGTCGAGGCCACCGCCGCCCCGGTCGTGGTCGACGACTCGGGCGTGGCGTGGGTGGAGGTCGACGTGCGGGCGACCGTCGGGGGCGAGGTCCGTAGCTCGGTCACCGGCCGCTACGCCGTGCCGGGCGGCGATGCCACCGACCCGTGGGCCCTCGGCCCCGACCGCTGGCACCCCTGAACGACCGGCGCGGGCTGGCCTAGGTTCTCGGGCCATGCCCGACGCCACGCCGCAGCCCTTCACGATCCACGTCCCCGACGAGGTGCTCGACGACCTCGACCGCCGGCTGGCGAGCGTGCGCTGGCCCGACCAGGCGCCGGGCGAGGCGTGGACCTTCGGGATCCCCGTCGAGGTGATGCGGCAGGTCGTGTCGTACTGGCGCGACGGCTACGACTGGCGGGCCCGCGAGGCCGCCATGAACGCATGGCCCAACTTCGTCACCACCGCGGCGGGCGAGCAGGTCCACTTCCTCCACGTCCGCTCGCCCGAGCCCGACGCCACCCCGCTGGTGCTCACCCACGGCTGGCCCGGCTCGTTCGTCGAGTTCCTCGACGTGCTCGGCCCCCTCTCCGACCCGGTGGCCCACGGCGGCGACGCGGCCGACGCCTTCCACGTGGTCGTGCCGTCGATGCCGGGCTACGGGTTCTCGGGCCCCACCGTGACCGAGGGCGTCGACTCCAAGCGGGTCGCCGACGCGGTGGCCGAGCTGATGGCCCAGCTGGGCTACGACCGCTACGTCGCCCAGGGCGGCGACTGGGGCGCCATCGTCACCCGCCACCTCGGCGAGAGCTACGCCGACCGCCTGCTCGGCGTGCACTTCAACATGCTCTTCGCCTTCCCCGCGGCCGACGACCCCGACCCGATGGGCGGCGTCACCGACGCCGAGCTGGCCCGCTTCGGCGCCGCGGCCGAGCGCATCTCCGACGGCACCGGCTACATGGCCATCCAGAGCACCAAGCCCCAGACGCTGTCGTACGGGCTCACCGACTCGCCCACCGCGCTGGCGGCGTGGATCCTCGAGAAGTTCCAGGTCTGGAGCGACCTCGACGAGGGCGGGCTCGAGGCCACCTACGGGTGGGACCGCCTCCTCGACAACGTGATGGCCTACTGGGTGACCGGCACCGCCGGCTCGGCGGCGCGGCTCTACGCCGAGTCGCGCCGGGCCGGCACGGCGGCCGACCAGCCGTGGGCGGGTCGGGTCGACGTGCCCACCGGCTACTCCCACCAGCCCTACGAGCTGATGCAGACCCCCCGGGCCTGGGCCGACAAGAAGTACCGCATCGTCCACTGGAACGAGCAGGAGCGCGGTGGGCACTTCGCCTGCATGGAGCGGCCCGAGCAGTTCGTGGCCGACCTGCGCGAGTTCAACCGCGTGCTGGCCGCCCTCGACTGAAGCGAGCGCGGATCAGCCGGCGGCGGCCGAGCGCTGCGCGGCGAGCGGGTTGTAGTACTCGCGCTGGCGGCAGATCAGCCCGTCGCGGAACCCGTAGACGATGACGTAGCGGTTCTCGTAGGGCGCCCCGTTGGGCGTGTAGGTGCCGGTGGCGGCGGCCTCGACGATCAGCTCGTCGGGGTCGACGGTGTCGTGCACCTCGACCACCCGCAGGTCGAGCTCGAACAGCCCGAGCGCGGTGGTGAGGTAGGGCTGCACGACGTCCTTGCCCTCGAGCCGCTTGGGCGGGTCGGCAAACGGGAACTCGAGCACGAGGTCGTCGGTGTAGTGGGCCATCTGCCCGGCGGCGTCGCCGGCGTTGATGGCGCGCACCGCGCCCTCGACCGCGGCCTTGTTGCGGGCCCTCGTCTGGTCGTCCCCCACGGCTCCCCCTGCAACTCGTCGGCGGGCACGGGGCCCGCCGGTCTCCCGGTCAGCCGCGGCCGCGGCCGCCCTTGCCCCGCTCGGGCACCAGGGCCACGAGGCGGGCGCCGACGGTCGAGATGACCTCGTCGGAGGGGGTCACGTCGTCCTCGACCAGCTCCAGCAGCGCCTCGTGCTCCTCGGCGGTGAGGGCGAGGAGGCGGCCCTGGTAGCGGGCGGCGCTGGTGCGGGTGAACACGCGGGGCGAGCGGAGCTTGGAGGCCACGGCGTCGAGGACCTCCTCGTCGGCGTCGCCCGGCGTGTCGTTGACGAGGTCGAGGAGCTCCCAGATCTGGCGCGGCGTGAGCACCACGCCGAGCAGGTCGGTTTCGGACGTCGTCGTCGTCATCGCGGGTGTCTCCGGGGGATGTGCGTGCGTGATCTCTGCGTTCAGGACGCCCGGGCGCTGCGGTTCATTCCCGTCGCCCGCCGCCCGGCGTCGACACCCCCGTTCCTAGTGCCATCGCACCGGCGCGTGCACGTCGGCGGCTCACGAGGCTCCGGACGGCCCCATCGCCCGGTCGACGAACTGGCGGGCACCGGTGTCGAGGACCCAGTCGTGGCCCCGCCGGACGAGGGGCTGGGCCAGCAGGGCGAAGGCCTGGAGCGCCGCGTTGCCGGGGGCGAGGTCGGACACGAGGTGGACGCGGGAGCCGGTGCCGGCGTCGGTGAGCTCGAGGCGGGCGTCGCCCACGACGTCGCCGTCGACGGCGGCCTCCACCGCGTTGGGCGCGTCGACCAGGGTGAGGTCGAGGGTGAAGCGCACCCGGTAGGGGAGCGGCGGCGCGACCGTGCAGGCCCACCGCCGGCCCTGGGCCAGCTCGTCGCCGTCGAAGGCGACGAGCCACGGCCACCACTCCCGGAACCGGCCGGGCCGGGCGAAGGCGTCCCAGACGTCGTCGCGGCGGGCGGGGACGTCGTACCAGCGGTCGGATCGCACGCGCACGGCCACTCCCTTCCCCCTCCGGCGGCCCCCGTGCCCTGGTCGGGCCCGGGTTTCCCCTGGTCAGAAGGCTGTCACACCCCCTCCGTAGGGTCACCGGTGAGCCTTCCTCACAGACCTACGATCGGACGGGCGATGCGGATCCTCCACACGAGCGACTGGCACCTCGGGCGCAGCTTCGGCCCCGTGTCGCTCCACGCCGACCAACAGGCCTTTCTCGACTGGCTCGTCGAGCTGGTCGTGGCCGAGCGCGTCGACCTTGTGGTGGTGGCGGGCGACCTCTACGACCGGGCCATCCCGCCGACGGAGTCCGTGGCGCTCCTGCGCGACACCCTCGAGCGCCTGGTGGCCCACCGGGTCAGGGTCGTCGCCATCGCCGGCAACCACGACGGGCCCGACCGCCTCGCCGCCTACGACGGGCTCACCGACCTCGCGGGCGTGGTGGTGCGCGGCGGGTTCGGCCGGGCCGGCGCCCTCACCACCCTCGAGCTCGACGACGGGCCGCTCGACGTCGTGGCCGTCCCCTACCTCGACCCGGTCCTCGTGCCGCCGGCGTGGGCCGAGCAGGCCGCGGAGGCGGCATCCGCCGAGGTCGCGGCGCCGCCCGTCGCGCCCTCCCCGGTCGAGCCGGCGGACGACCGCGAGCCCACCAACCTCTTCGACTTCCTCGAGGCCTCCACCGCCCCCGAGCCCGAGGCGGCCAACCTGCCCGCCGCGGGCGCCGCCCCGCTGCGCACCCACCACGCCGTCCTGGCCGAGGCGCTGCGCCGGACCGCGGCCGAGCAGCGCTCGCCCCGTCGCCTGGCGGTGGCCCACGCCTTCGTCTCCGGGGCGCTGCCCTCCGACTCCGAGCGGCTGCTCACCGTGGGCGGCACGGCCGAGGTCGGCGTCGAGCTGTTCGACGGGTTCCACTACGTCGCCCTCGGCCACCTCCACCGGCCCCAGCGGGTCACCGCAGGCGTCGACCACGTGCGCTACTCCGGCACCCCGCTGCCCTACTCGTTCTCCGAGACCCACCCCAAGCAGGTCGTCCTCGTCGACATGGCCCCCGACGGCGCCACCGAGGTGCGCACCGTCGAGGTGCCGGTGGGCCGCGGCGTCGCCACCGTCACCGGCACCCTCGCCGAGCTGCTCGACGACCCCACCCACCACGAGGCCACCGACCGCTTCGTGCGGGCCGTGCTCACCGACCCCGGCTACGTCGTCGACGCCAAGAGCCGTCTGCAGGCCCGCTTCCCGCACGTCGTCGAGGTCGTCCTCGCCCCGGTCCGGCCCGACACCGTCGCACCCCAGGGCGCCGCTGCCGGCGCGGTGCGCCGCATGGCACCGCTCGAGGCTGCCGTCGGGTTCTGGCTCGACGTCACCGGCGACGAGCCCACCGAGGTCGAGCGCTCGCTGCTCGAGTCCGCACTCGCCCACGTGGCCAGCGCCGAGGCCCGGGCATGAGGCCCCACGAGCTGCGCCTCACGGCGTTCGGCAGCTACCCCGGCACCGAGCACGTCGACTTCGACGCCCTCGCCCGGCTCGGGCTGTTCACCGTCACCGGCCCCACTGGCGCGGGCAAGACCACCCTGTTCGACGCCATGGCCTTCGCCCTCTACGGCGGGGTCCCGGGCGACCGGCCCACCGCCGAGGTGCGCTCGCACCACGCCGGCCCGGCCGAGCGCTGCTCGGTCGAGCTCACCTTCTCGGTCGAGGGCACCACCTACCGCGTGGCGCGCACCCCCGAGCAGGAGCGGCCCAAGCGGCGCGGCGCCGGCACCGTCGTCGAGCCCGCCACCGCTGAGCTCCACCGCCTCGACCCCGACGGCCGGGTCACCCCGGTCGCGTCCGGCACCCGGCAGGTCACCGATGCCTGCACCGCGCTGGTGGGCCTCGACGCCGGCCAGTTCGAGCGCGTCGTGCTGCTGCCCCAGGGCAAGTTCCAGCAGTTCCTGCTGGCCGGCACCAAGGAGCGCCGGCCGCTCCTCCAGAAGCTGTTCGGCACCGCGCTCTACCGCGACGCCGTCGAGGAGCTCAAGCGCCGGGCGGCCGACCTGCGCCGCCGGGTCGAGCAGGTCGACACCGAGATCGACCACCACCGCCTCAACGCCAAGGACCACCTCCGCGCGGTGGCCGCCGGCCTCGCCGACGCCGAGCTCGACGGGGTCGAGCCCGACGACGACATCGAGCTGCTCGAGGGCTTCTGGCAGAAGCTGGCGCCCGGCGTGGCCGAGGCCGAGCGCGACGCCGCGGCCCTCACCGTCCGTGCCGCGGAGGCCACCCGCGCCGCCGAGGCGGCCCGTTCCGTCGCCGAGCAGTGGGCCCGTCGGGCCCAGCTCGTCGCCCGGTCCGAGGTGCTGGCCAAGGCCGGCCCCGATGTCCAGGCGGCCCGTGAGCGGGTCGCCGCCGCCCGACGGGCCGCGCCCGTGGTGGCCGCCGCCGAGGTCCTGGCCCTCACCCGCCAGGGCCTCACCACCGCCGAGCAGGCCGTCACCCGGGCCACCTCCGCCCTGGCCGACCAGCTCGTCGGGCTGGGCCTGGCCGAGCCGGGCGAGCCCGTCGACCCGGCCGGCGCCGACACCGCCTTCGGGCAGGCCACGGCCGAGCTGGTGCGGTCGGTCGAGCAGGTCAAGGCGCTGGCCGCGGCGGTCACCGAGCACCAGGCCGCGGTGTCGGTCGTCGAGCGCCTGCGGGCCGACACCACCCGCCATGCCCAGGCGCTCGAGGCCGTCGAGCGCGAGCGGGGCTCGCTCGCCGCCCGCCGCACCGCCCTCGAGCCCCTCGCCGCCGGCGCCGCGGTGCTGGCCGAGCGGGTCGAGGCGTCGGCCACCCGGGTCGAGCAGCGGCGCACCCTCGAGCGGGCCCGCCAGGTGCTCTCCCGCCAGGAGGCCGCCCGCCTCGAGGCCGAGTCGGCCCTGGCCCACGTCCTGGCCGACTTCGTCGCCGGCGCCGCCCCGCGCCTCGCCGCCACGTTGCGTGCAGGCGAGAGCTGCCCGGTGTGCGGCAGCGTCGAGCACCCCGAGCCCGCCGGCGCCGACCTCGACGGCACCGTCGACGTCGCCGTGCTCGAGCGGGCCCAGCGGGCCACGGCCAAGGCCGCCTCCGACCTCGCCGACACCACCTCGGCCGTCCGCACCCTGGCCGAGGGCCTCGGGGCCGACGCCGACCGCCCCCTCGACGAGCTGCTCGACGCCCACCGGGCCCTGCTGGCCGAGGCCACCGCCGCCGAGGGCGCGGCCACCGCTGTCTCTTATACACATCTCCGAGCCCACGAGACTAAGGCGAATCTC
>CAMFLJ010000003.1 GCA_945957335.1 uncultured Actinomycetes bacterium
CCACCGGCGCGTGCACGGTGGAGAGGAGCCGGGCGAGCAGCTGCTCGGTCGACAGGCCCTGGGCCAGCGCCTCGTACGACGGCACCAACCGGTGGCGCAGCACGTCGGGGGCGACGTCGAAGACGTCCTGGGGGAGCACGTAGCTGCGGCCCCGCATGAGGGCGAGGGCACGGCCGCCGGCCACGAGGCCGAGGGTGGCGCGGGGGCTGGCGCCCCACGAGACGAGCTCGGCCAGCTCGGGCAGACCATGGTTCGCCGGCTCACGGGTGGCGAGCACCAGGCGCACGGCGTAGTCGGCGACGGCCGGGGCGACGTGCACCTCCGCAGTGGCCTCCTGCAGGCGGTGGAGCTGCTCGAGCGAGAGGACCTGCTCGGCGTGCGGCGGCCGGGTGCCCATGCGGGCGACGATCTGGGCCTCCTCGGCGGCGGTCGGGTAGCCGACCACCACCTTCATGAGGAAGCGGTCGCGCTGGGCCTCCGGAAGCGGGTAGACGCCCTCGCTCTCGATGGGGTTCTGGGTGGCGAGGACCAGGAACGGCTCGGGCACCTTGCGGGTGGTGCCGGCGATGGAGACCTGGTGCTCGGCCATCACCTCGAGCAGCGCGGACTGCACCTTGGCGGGAGCCCGGTTGATCTCGTCGGCCAGCACGATGTTGGCGAAGACGGGGCCCCACTCGATGTCGAAGGTCTCGGTCGACGAGCGGAAGATCCGGGTGCCGACGAGGTCGGCGGGCAGCAGGTCGGGGGTGAACTGCAGCCGGTTGAACGTGCCGCCGATGACGGTGGCGAGCGTCTCGACGGCGAGGGTCTTGGCCAGGCCGGGCACGCCTTCGAGGAGCACGTGCCCCTTGGCCAGCAGGCCGACGAAGAGGCGCTCGATGGCGCGGTCCTGGCCGACGATGACCTTCTTCACCTCGAACAGCGCCTGCTCGAGGAGGGCGGCCTCGGCGGTGCGGTCGGCGGGGGTGGCACCGGGCGGGACGGTCATGCGGTTCTCCTCCGGCGGCGGCACGGGTCGGGGCGTGGCGGTGGCGGTCATGGGCGGGACAACACCACGTCGCGCCGAAGAGCACGATAAAGCCGACCATCGCCGCGCGAGCGGGGCCCGCGCGCCACGACCGGGCCCGTGCGAGGGCTACCGTTCCGCGCCGTGCGAGTTCTCGTGGTGGACGACGAGGTCGAGTTGGCCGAGGCCGTGGCCCGCGGGCTGCGCCGCGAGGGCTACGCGGTCGACGTCGCCAACGACGGCGACGAGGCGCTGGCCAAGGCCTACGTCAACGGCTACGACCTGCTCTGCCTCGACATCACCATGCCCGGCACCGACGGGCGCGAGGTGTGCCGCCGGGTCCGCGCCGCCGACCTCGACCCGCAGCCCCGGGTGCTCATGCTCACCGCGCGCGACAGCCTCGACGACCGCGTCGCCGGGCTCGACGACGGCGCCGACGACTACCTCGTCAAGCCCTTCGCCTTCCCGGAGCTGCTCGCCCGGGTGCGCTCGCTGCTGCGCCGCGACACCTCGGCCGCCTCGGCCCTCTTCACCGTCGGCGAGCTCGAGCTCGACGACGCGCGCCACGAGGCCCGGCGGGGCGAGCGCCGCCTCGACCTCACGGCCAAGGAGTTCGCCCTCCTGCGCTACTTCATGACCCGCCCCGGCGAGGTGCTCTCGCAGGAGACGCTCCTCGAGCACGTGTGGGACGAGCACGCCGACCCGTTCACCAACACCGTCCGGGTCACCGTCGGCACCTTGCGCCGCAAGCTGGCCATCGACGACGAGGAGCCGCTGATCGAGACGGTGATCGGCCGCGGCTACCGGTTGCTCTCGCCATGACCGCGCAGTGGACCCCCCAGGACGGCCGCGAGCCGCGGACCGGTGAGCTGCCCGCCGTGCACGTCGGCCCGTCAACCGCGGAGGTCCACACCCGCTTCCACTCGCGAGGCGTGCGCTTCGCCGACAAGCTCCCGTCCTGGCTCGGGTCGATCCGGTTCCGGCTCACCGTCGTGTACTCGACGCTCGTGTTCGGTCTGGCCGGCCTCGTGGTGGCGGCCCTCTACATCGGGCTCAACCACGCTCTCCAGAACCAGCGCATCTCCGGCACGCTCGTGGAGATCAACGGGCAGACGTTCTTCGCCCCCGCCCAGGCCGACCTCATCCAGCGCCAGGCCTACGAGAAGGCCCTCGACACGCTGCGCGTCTACTCGTTCACCGCCTTGCTGGCGCTCTTCTTCGTGAGCCTCGTCGTGGGCTGGCTGGTGAGCGGGCGGATGCTGCGCCCGATCGGCCAGATCACCGCGGCGATGCGGCGCATCCAGGCCAGCGACCTCTCGCAGCGCATCAACATGGGCGGCCCCGACGACGAATTGCGGCGCCTGGCCGACACCTTCGACGAGATGCTCGGCCGCGTCGACGACGCCTTCGAGAGCCAGCGCCAGTTCATCCACGAGGCCAGCCACGAGCTGCGCAACCCGCTCGCGGTGATCCGCACCAACCTCGAGGTCACGCTCTCCGACCCCGACGCCGACGCCGACGACCTGCGCCACACCGCCGAGGTCGTCGAGCGCTCGACCGAGCGGATGGGGCGCCTGGTCGACGACCTGCTGGTCTACGCCCGCAAGGGCACCCTGGCCCTCGAGCGCGAGCCGGTCGACGTCGGCGTGCTGATCTCCGACGCCGCCGACGAGTTCGCCGCCCCGGCCGAGGCCGCCGGCCAGTTCGTCGAGCGCGAGGCCCCGCCCGGGCTCTGGGTGCTGGGCGACCGCCTCGCCCTGCGCCAGGCCCTCGCCAACCTGCTGGCCAACGCCGTTCGCCTCGCCCCCGCCGGCACCGCCATCCGGGTGCGGGCCGGTCGTCAGGGCCCGTGGGTGTGGATGTCGGTCGAGGACCAGGGGCCCGGCATCGCCCCCGAGGACCACGACAGGGTGTTCCAGCGGTTCTGGCGCGGCGACCCCGCCGCCAGCCGGGCCCAGGGCCGCAGCGGCCTCGGCCTCACGATCGTGCGCCAGACGGCCGAGGCCCATGGTGGCGAGGTCAAGCTGGTGAGCGAGCCCGGCCACGGGGCCGCGTTCGCCCTGTGGCTGCCGGCCCTGGCCGAGCCGCTGCCCGACCCCGCACCGATCGCGCCCGAGCAGACTGCCTGACCGGACGGGCATCGCCGGCGGGCCAACCCCCAGATCGGGGGCGGCGAGGGGTTGGTGGCTCGACGACGGGGGAGGGGATCCGCTGCGGCGCAGGTCGCGTGTGCTTTCGTCGCGCTTTCGCATCGGCGCCCTACCGTGCGCCGTGATGCCGGGCGCCGTGCGCCCGGACCCGCACGAGCCCCAGGAGCACGAGCCCCGATGAGTTGGGACCACGAGCCGCCCGCCACGCCTCCCGAGCCGCCGACCGAGCCGACACCCCCGTTCGCGCCTCCGGCCGGGGAGCCCGGCGGCGCTCCCGAGGCCGCGCCCACCGTCGAGGCCCACGACCCGTTCCGGCCGGCCCCCACCGCCGAGGTGCCCCCGCCGCCGGCGCCGATCCCCCCGCTCACGCCGCCGGCCGCCCCGTCGGAGCCCCCGACCATGCCGGCCGCCCCGGCCTCGTCCGTCCCCCCGGCGACCCCCGTGCCGTCCACCGCCACGCCCTGGGGCGACCCTGTGGCCCCCGTCGCCCCCGTCCCGCCCGTCGCCGCCGTCCCGCCCGGTGGCGGTGGCTTCGGCGGTCCTCCCACCCCGCCTCCGCTGCCCCGCCACGACGACCCCGCGCCCCGCAAGCCCAACAAGGCCCTGCGCGTGCTCGTCGCCGCGATCGTCGTCGTCGGCCTGTTCGGGCTGGGCTTCGGCGTGCGCTCGATCATCGACGACAACGGCACGACCGTCGTCGAGGGTGCCTCGTCGGTGGCGTCGATCCCGCAGGTCACCATCGACCCCGGCTCCGAGCCGGTGGCCGCCGTCGCCCAGGTGGTCAGCCCCTCGGTGGTCCAGATCGAGACCACCGAGGGCCTCGGCTCGGGTGTGTTCTACGACGCCAGCGGCCTGATCATGACCAACGCCCACGTCGTCGGCACCGCCAAGACCGTCACCGTCCGCTCGGCCGAGGGCAAGGCCGTCGACGGGCAGGTCCTCGGCGCCGACACCGGCACCGACATCGCCGTGGTGAAGGTGAGCGGCCTCGAGGTGCCCGCCGCCTCGCTCGCCACCGGCACCAAGCCCGCGGTGGGCCAGATCGCGGTCGCCGTCGGCAGCCCCTACGGCCTCGACCAGACCGTCACCTCCGGCATCGTGTCGGCCGTGAACCGCCCCGTCGACAACGACAAGGGCGTGGTCGTGAACATGATCCAGACCGACGCCTCGATCAACCCGGGCAACTCGGGCGGGGCCCTCGCCAACCGCGACGGCCAGATCATCGGGATCAACACCGCCATCTTCAGCCAGACCGGTGAGAACACCGGCATCGGCTTCGCGATCCCGATCGCAACCGCCAAGAAGGCGGCCGACCAGCTGGTCAACGGCCAGTCGGTGGCCAAGGCCGGCCTCGGGCTGAGCGGCCCCAGCGCGACCCCCAACGGCGACGCCGGGGCCTACGTGCAGAGCGTCACCCCGGGCAGCGCCGCCGACCAGGCCGGCATCCAGGACGGCGACCTCATCGTCGACGTCGACGGCACCGACATCCGCAGCTTCGACGAGCTCCGGGGCCTGATCAGCTCGCACAGCCCGGGTGAGACCGTCACCGTCACGGTCGTACGCGACGGCCAGCGGATCGACGTCCAGGTCACCCTGGGCACCCTCAGCACCTCGGGGTCGAGCGGCAACTGAGCCCGCCGCCCCCCTCCGGGGGGTGCCCGGGAGGACCCGAGCGGCCCGCCACTAGGCTGGCTCGGCCATGGCGTTCCTGATCGTCCTCCTCGTGGTCCTCGTCGTGCTGGTCGGCACGGCGGCGGCACTCGTGTCCTCCCGCCGTCGCAGCCGCACGCTGCTCGAGCCGCCGCCCGACGCCCCGCGCGTGCCCCCGGAGGTCCTCGAGGAGGTTCGCGGCGACGCCGCCCGGGCGTCTGCGGGCACCGACACCGACAGTGGCCCTGCGGTCGAGGAGCTCGACCGTGACGAGCTCGACGCCGTCGTGGCCGAGGCCGAGGCGGTGGCCGCCGAGGCCGCCGTCGTCGAGGCCGAGCCCGAGGTCGTCGAGCGCCCCCGCTTCCGCGACCGCCTCACCAAGGCCCGCAGCGCCCTCTCGGGGGCCTTCGGCTCGATCGGTGGGCGGGGCAGGATCGACGAGCAGACCTGGGACGAGCTCGAGGAGGCCCTCATCCGGGCCGACGTCGGCGTCGCCGCCACCCAGGACCTGCTCGACCACCTCCGCAGCCGGGTGAAGGCCGACGGCCTCACCGACGGCGAGCAGCTCCTCGAGGCCCTCAAGGCCGAGCTCAAGGCCCGCCTCGGCGGCTACGACCGTGAGCTCGCCCTCACCACCGAGCCCGGCCCCAGCATCTGGCTCTTCGTCGGCGTCAACGGCGTCGGCAAGACCACCACCATCGGCAAGCTCGGCACCCGCGAGGCCCGGGAGGGCCACAAGGTGGTGATGGCCGCCGGCGACACCTTCCGCGCCGCCGCCGCCGAGCAGCTCGGCATGTGGGCCGAGCGCGCCGGCGCCGAGCTCGTGCGGGGCAACGAGGGCGGTGACCCGAGCGCGGTGATCTTCGACGCCGTCGAGGCCGCCGCCGCCCGCGACGCCGACCTCGTCCTCGCCGACACCGCCGGCCGGCTCCACACCAAGGTCAACCTCATGGAGGAGCTCCGCAAGGTGCGCCGCGTCGCCGACAAGGGCGCCGGCAGCGTCACCGAGGTGCTGCTCGTCCTCGACGCCACCACCGGCCAGAACGGCCTGGTGCAGGCCCAGCAGTTCACGGAGGCGGTCGAGCTGACCGGCGTCGTGCTGACCAAGCTGGACGGCTCGGCGAAGGGCGGCATCGTCGTCGCCATCCACGAGCAGCTCAACATCCCCGTCAAGCTCGTCGGCCTCGGAGAAGGCGCCGACGATCTCGTTCCCTTCGATCCCGACGAGTTCGTGGAGGCCCTGTTCGCATGAAGTTCCTCACCTTCCCCATCAAGGTCCTGATCCGGCTGGTGATCCTGCCGATCAAGCTGGTCCTCGCCACGGCGGGGCTCACCTTCCGCGCCGGCTTCAAGGCCGGCACGCTGCCCGTGAAGGGCGGCGTGGTCGCGGGCCGTGCCCTCGGGCTCAAGGCCCTGGTGCTGTTCGGTGCCGGTGTGGCGCTCGGCGTGTTCGTCGGCCGCAAGCTGGGCTCGATGGGCGCCCAGCTGGCCGAGGCGTCCTACCCCGACAGCTTCGGCGGCGGGGGCGACCGTGGCCCGGCCGTCGGCGTCGCCACCTACACCGAGGACACCCTCGAGGTGATCGACACGCCCGACGGCCCCGTGGTCGAGCTCGTCGAGGACACCATCGAGGTCATCGAGACCGCCGGTGGCGAGGTCGTCACCGAGACCGTCACCATCACCGAGCTCGACGCCGACCAGGTCGAGGCCATCCTCGAGGCCGAGGCGCTGGCCGAGGCCGAGGAGGAGATGCTCGACGAGGTCGAGGCCGAGATCGACCAGGCCCTGGGCTTCACCGGTGGCGAGCTCGGCGTCGACGCCGAGGACGGTGACGCCTGATGTTCGAGGCCCTCTCCGACCGCTTCGAAGGCGTCCTCGGGCGCCTCCGCAGCAAGGGGAAGCTCACCGAGGCCGACGTCGACGAGGCGCTGCGCGAGATCCGCCTCGCCCTCCTCGAGGCCGACGTCAACTTCACCGTCGTCAAGAACTTCGTCGGGCGCGTCCGGGAGCGCTGCCTGAGCGAGGAGATGTCGAAGGCCCTCAACCCGGGCCAGCAGGTCGTCAAGATCGTCAACGACGAGCTGACCACCACGCTCGGCGGCGAGACGATCCGCATCACCTACAGCTCGAAGCCGCCCACCGTCGTGCTCATGGCCGGCCTCCAGGGCTCGGGCAAGACCACCAACTCGGCCAAGCTCGCCCGCTGGTTCAAGAGCCAGGGCCGCCACCCGCTGCTCGTCGGCGCCGACCTCCAGCGCCCGGCCGCCGTCGAGCAGCTGCGCACCCTCGGCCGCCAGATCGAGGTGCCCGTCTTCTCCGAGGCCACCGACCCCGTCGCCGTCGCCTCCGCCGGCATCGCCGAGGCCCGCAAGACCGGCCGCGACGTCGTCATCGTCGACACCGCCGGCCGCCTGGCCATCGACGAGGAGCTGATGGACGAGGTCCGTCGCATCTCCGAGGCGGTCGACCCGAACTACACGTTCCTCGTCATCGACGCCATGACCGGCCAGGACGCGGTCACCACCGCCGAGGCGTTCCACCAGACCCTCGAGCTCGACGGCGTCATCCTCACCAAGCTCGACGGCGACGCCCGTGGCGGCGCCGCCCTGTCGGTGAAGGAGGTCGTGGGCCGGCCCATCGCCTTCGCGTCCACCGGCGAGAAGCTGCGCGACTTCGACCTGTTCCACCCCGACCGCCTCGCCGGGCGCATCCTCGGCATGGGCGACGTGCTCACCCTCATCGAGAAGGCCGAGCAGGTCTACGAGAAGGACGAGGCCGAGGCCGCTGCGGCGCGGCTCATGGAGGGGCAGTTCACCTTCGACGACTTCCTCGACCAGATGCAGCAGCTCAAGAAGATGGGCCCGATCTCCGGCATCCTCGGGATGATGCCGGGCGTGCCCAAGGAGGTGCGCAACGCCGAGATCGACGACCGCGAGCTCGCCCGCGTCGAGGCCATGATCCGGTCGATGACCAGCGCCGAGCGGGTCGACCCCGACCTCATCGACCAGTCCCGCCGCGTCCGCATCGCCAAGGGCTCGGGCACCGAGCCGGCCCAGGTGGCCGCCCTCGTCTCCCAGTTCAAGGAGATGTCGAAGATGATGAAGCGGATGGGCGGCATGGGCTCCAAGCGCATCGCCAAGTCCCGCCGCAAGGCCGCCAAGGCCAAGGGGAAGGGCAAGGGGCCCGGTGGCAATCGCTCGGGCGGCGGGCGCGTCGCACCCAAGGGCCCCAAGGCCCCGCTGCGCCTCCCGAACCTCGAGCAGAGCCTTGGCGGGGCGGGCGGCAAGGGCCTCCCGAACCTCGGCAAGGGCGGCCTCCCCGACCTCTCCGACCTCGGCCTCGGTGAGGGTCTCCCCGAGCGCTGATAGCCTGACTTGCCCCCACCGGTGGGTGGGCGCCACCATTGACGGTCGCTCCCGCGCCGTCCGCGCGGCGCCACCGTCGTGCCACACGACGACACGAATCGCCCCGAACGTTCGCTGGAACGGGCACCCAGATGTGCCCAGAAGAAGAGAGAAACTCCATGGTGAAGCTCCGTCTCATGCGGATGGGCAAGACCAAGCAGCCGACCTACCGCATCGTCGCCGCCGACTCGCGCTCGCCGCGTGACGGCCGGTTCATCGAGATCGTCGGCCACTACAACCCCCGCACCGACCCGTCGTCGATCACGGTCGACAACGACAAGGCCGTGGCCTGGCTCCAGAAGGGCGCCCAGCCCACCGAGGCGGTCGAGAAGCTGCTGAAGATCTCGGGTGCCTGGGAGCAGTTCACCGGTCAGCCGGCCGGCGCCGCGTCGTGAGCGACGTCGACACCGACACCGAGGCCGCCGACGAGGCCGGCCCCGATCTCGTCACCGCGCAGGCCGTCCTGGGCTACGTCGTCAAGCAGCTCGTCGACGACCCCGACGCCGTCTCCATCGAGCTCGACGACCGCGGCCGGCGCCCCGTGCTGAACGTGCACGTCGGCCCCGGCGACATGGGCCGTGTGATCGGCAAGCGCGGCCGGGTCGCCCAGTCGATCCGCACCGTCGTGCGTGCCGCCGCCGCCCGTGACGGCGGCGACGTCGAGGTCGAGTTCCTCGACTGATCCGGCCGTGACCCTCCTCGAGGTCGGTCGGATCGACAAGGCGCAGGGCCTCCGCGGCGAGGTCGTCGTCACCCTCACCACCACCGAGACGTCCCGGCTCGCGCCGGGCTCCGAGCTCGTCGCCGGCGACCGCCCCGTGGTGGTCGCCGAGTCGCGTCCCCACCAGCACCGCTGGGTGGTGCGCTTCGACGGGGTCACCAGCCGCGAGCAGGCCGAGGAGCTGGCCCGGGCCGTGCTGCGGGCTGAGGCCCCCGCCGACACCGACCCCGACGACCTCTGGGTCCACGAGCTCGTCGGCACGGCCGTGGTCGAGGCCGACGGCACCGAGCGCGGCCTGATCGAGGCCGTGCAGGACAACCCGGCGAGCGACCTCCTGGTCCTCGACACCGGCGCCCTGGTGCCGCTGCGGTTCGTCACCGGCCGCGACGCCGAGGGCCGCGTGGTGGTCGAGGTGCCCGCCGGGCTCTTCGAGCTCCTCGACGAGAGCTGATCGGGCCCACCGTGCGGGTCGACGTCTTCACGATCTTCCCCGACATGGTCTCGGGCTTCGCCGGCCAGAGCCTGCTGGGCCGGGCCACCACCAGGGGCCTGCTCGACATCAGGGTCCACGACCTGCGCGAGCACACCACCGACGTGCACCGCACCGTCGACGACACGCCCTTCGGCGGCGGCGCCGGCATGGTGCTGATGCCCGAGCCGATCTACGCCGCGGTCGAGGCCGCCGAGCCGCCCCGGCCACTTTTCCTGCTCGGCCCCGGCGGGCGCACCCTCGACCAGGCCATGGCCCGCGAGCTGGCCGCCGGCGGCGGGTTCTCGCTGCTGTGCGGGCGCTACGAGGGCGTCGACGACCGCGTGCGCACGGAGCTGTGCGACGGCGAGCTGTCGATCGGCGACTACGTGCTCGGCGGGGGAGAGGTGGCCGCCATGGTCGTGCTCGAGGCCGTGGGGCGCCTGGTGCCCGGCGTGATGGGCAACGCCGCCTCGGCGGGCGAGGAGTCGTTCTCCGACGGGCTGCTCGAGTACCCCCAGTTCACCAAGCCGGCCGAGTTCCGCGGCATGGCGGTGCCCGAGGTGCTCCGCAGCGGCGACCACGGGAAGGTCGCCCGCTGGCGCCGAGCGCAGGCCCTGCGGCGCACGGTGGCGGCCCGCCCCGACCTGATCGAGGCCCGGGGCGGCCTCACCCCGGACGAGCAGGGCCTCCTCGACGAGCTCGCCCCCGACGAGGCCCCCTGACCCGGCCCTGACGGGGCGCTTTGCCGTTTCGGCGCCGGGCCGCGTAGCATGCAGGGTCCCCTCATGACCGGTCCTCCCGGTCATGCGGTGCCGGCGGCCGGTCCGCCGCCGCACCTCACAGAACGCCACGAACGCCAGGAACACAGATGAACGCCATCGACCTCATCGACGCCCAGAGCCTCCGCGACGACGTCCCCGCCTTCGACGCCGGCGACACGCTGAAGGTCCACGTCCGCGTGGTCGAGGGCAACCGTGAGCGCGTCCAGGTGTTCCAGGGCGCCGTGATCCGCCGCCAGGGCTCGGGCCTGCGTGAGACCTTCACGGTCCGCAAGGTCAGCTTCGGCGTCGGCGTCGAGCGCACCTTCCCGGTGCACTCCCCGATCGTGGCCAAGATCGAGGTCGTGAGCCGCGGTGACGTGCGCCGGGCCAAGCTCTACTACCTGCGCGACCGCGTCGGGAAGGCCGCCAAGATCAAGGAGAAGCGCGACTGACGCGTCTGCGTCGACAGCGCGGCACCCACCGGCACGGCCGGCGCGGTGCCCACTCCATCGGGCGGCCCCGGCCGCACGGGGTGAGGTGACCGGTGAGCACCGAGGATCTCGAGGACTACGAGTCCGACGTCGAGCTGCAGCTCTACCGCGAGTACAAGGACGTCTGCCCGATGTTCCGGTACGTCGTGGAGACCGAGCGGCGCTTCTACCTCGCCAACGAGGTGAACCAGTCGGTGCTCGACGAGGGTGGCCGCACCCGCGTCGAGCTCGAGCTGCGCGACGCCTGGGTCTGGGACATGTACCGCCAGAACCGCTTCGTCAGCCACGTGCGGGTCGTCACGTTCAAGGACGTCAACATCGAGGAGCTCCCGCGCGAAGAGCTGGAGCTGGGGTGAGCGGGCGCCAGGGGTGACCGCCGGCCGGCGGGCGCTGGGCGCCCGGGGCGAGGCGTTGGCGGCGCGGTGGTACGAGGCCCACGGCTACACCGTGGTGGCGCGCAACTGGCGCTGCCGCGAGGGCGAGCTCGACCTGGTCCTGGCCCGCGACGGCACCGTGGTGTTCTGCGAGGTCAAGGCCCGCTCGTCGTCGGCCTACGGGTCGCCGGCCGAGGCCGTCACCCGCACCAAGCAGCTCCGGCTGCGCCGTCTGGCCATGCGGTGGCTCGACGAGCAGGAGGCCCGGCCCGCGCGGTTGCGCTTCGACGTGGCGGCCGTGCTCGGCTCGCGCGTCGAGGTGATCGAGTCGGCCTTCTAGGCCGGCGGGCTCGGCGGGGCAGGGGCCAGCAGCCGCACCACGGCGGTGGTGAGCTCCTCGGCCAGGCCGTCGTCGCCCAGCAGCTCCCGGAGGTGGGTGACCGACGCAGTCGAGAGCAGCACGTCGACGGTGGCCGCCGTGCCGGCGGGCGCGGTGGCCAGCTCGGGGGCGAACCACGAGCCCACCTGCTCGTGGAGGCGGTCGTGGCGGATGGCCAGGAGGGCAGCGCCCAGGCGGCTGGTGGGGGCGAGGCGCTCGACCGAGCGCAGCAGCCCGGCCGTGCGGTCGGCCAGCTCGAGGCGCAGGGCCACGAGGGCGGCGGCCCGTTCGGCGGTGTCACCGCCGGGGGCCTCGGTGGCGAGGCAGTGGGCGATGCTGGGGAACACCTCGGTGGCGACGGCGCCGAAGAGGGCCTCGCGGTCGGGGAAGTAGCGGAAGATCGTGCGCTCCGACACGCCGCTGACCTCGGCGATGTCGGCGAAGGTGGGCACCGGGTTGCCGCCGTCGACGAGCTCGAGGGTGGCGGCCACGACCGCGGCGCGGCCCCGCTCGGCCCGCAGGCGCCGCCCGTCGATCACCGGCTCGGCCGCGCCCCGCACCTGGAGCGCGGCGATCAGCGCGTCGGTGGAGGCGTCGTCGGCCTCGGCCGTGACGGTGGGGGCGGGGGAGTCGGCGGCCATGCGGGCGCGACGCTACCGGCTCCCCGTGCCCGGCCTGCCCTAACGTGCGCAGCGGAGGGGGGACGCCATGGGGGACGAACCGATCGTCGACGTGCTCGACCATGTCTGGTCGTCGACGCTGCAGGCCACCAAGGGGCTCGACGAGGCGGCGTGGGCCCAGCCGTCGGAGCTGCCGGGCTGGACGCTCAAGGACTGCATGAGCCACGTCGCCGTCATCGAGGCCGGCTTCCTCGGTGAGGCGCCCGACCCGGTGCCGGTCGACCACCTCGCCCACGTGGTCACGCCCTTCCAGGAGATGATGGAGGTCGGGGTCGAGGCGTGGCGGCCGCTGAGCGGCGCCGAGGTGCGGGCCCGCTTCGCGGACGTGACCCCCCGCCGCGTCGCCCAGCTGCGCGCCATGTCCGACGACGAGATGGCGGCGCCGTCGTGGTCGCCGATCGGTGAGGTGCCCTACCGCGAGTTCCTGGTGGTGCGGGCGTTCGACTCGTGGATGCACGAGCAGGACCTGCGCCGGGTGCTCGGCCGGCCCGGTGACCTCGACGGCTTCGCCGTCGAGCCGGCGCTGCTCCGGTTCCGGGCGGCGCTCCCGGCCGTGGTCGGCAAGCGGGCCGGCGCGCCCGACGGCGCCCGCATCGTGGTGCGCACCACCGGGCCGACCGAGGTCGAGCTTGGCCTGGTCGTGGAGGGTCGGGCCCGCCTGGTCGACGCGGCCGAACTGGCCTCGTGGGCCGAGCCGACGGTGGCCGTGACCCTCCCGTTCGAGGCCCTGGTGGCCCTCGGCGGGGGCCGGTGGGGCCGTGAGCGTGCCGAGGCGGCGGGTGGGGTGGCCTACGAAGGCGACGTCGAGCTCGGGCACCGGGTGCTCGACAGCCTGGCCTTCACCCCCTGAGCCGGCCCGGGACGCCTCTGAGGGCCCGCTGGGGCCCCGTCTTGGCCCTCCCGGCCGGGGTTGGCGCGCCCGTCGGTTGCCCCCGAGGTGTGACGGGGATCATTTCCTGACGGATCCGTCCGACTTTGCCGGAACTTTGCCTGTGCCCAACCTGCCGCTGTGCTTGCCACCGCAATCATGTGCCCCGACGAGTGTGGCGGAGACACACCAGCAGCAACCACAGCTACACGACGCCGGGAGGATGTCATGGCAATCGAGTTCGGTACCCGCAAGATGATCGTCGCCGCCGCAGTGGGGGGCACCGCCCTCCTCCTCGGGGGCATCACGGTGGCCGCCGCGCAGAACGGTGACGGCCCCCGCCTTCGCCCCGCCGCGGTGGTCGACACGACCCTCGACACGAGCACGACCGACACCACGGTCACGGACACGACCGACACCACGGTCACCGACACCACGGACACCACCGTCGACCCCACGTCGACCACGGTCGTCGACGACCACGGCAACGACGCGGACGACGACGACGCCGTCGAGGGCACCACCTCGAGCACCGTCCGTCACCACGAGGACGAGGACGAGAACGAGGACGAGAGCGAGCACGAGGACGGTGACCACCACCGTGGCGAGGGTGGCGGCACCACCTCCACCACCGTGGCCGGCACCGCCGGCACCTCTGGCACGTCGGGCCGGGGCGGCAGCGGCCACCACGGCGGCGACGACTGAGACGTCATCGTTGGGAGCGGCTCGGCCAGGCCGTAGCGTTCGGGCATGGCCGAGCCCTCCGACATCGAGTTCTTCTTCGACCCGATCTGCCCGTTCGCCTGGGTGACGAGTCGATGGATCACCGCAGTGGCGCCCCAGCGGGGCGCCACTGTCGCGTGGCGCTTCATCTGCCTCTCGATCGTCAACGAGGGCAAGGACTACGCCACGGAGTTCCCGCCCGCCTACCCGACGCTGCACGGCCTGGGCCGCACCCTCCTGCGGGTGGCGGCGGCCGCCCGTGAGGCCGGCGGCAACGAGACCGTCGCCGCGTTCTACTCGGCGTGCGGTGCCCGCCTCCACGTCGGCGGTGGCACCGTCGCCCTCTGGAAGGGCGAGCCGGTCCCCGACGACCTCGTCGCGTCGATCCTGGCCGACGCCGGCCTCGACCCCGCGCTGGCCGCGGCGGCCGACGACCCCGGCCGCGACGTCGTGCTGCGCGAGGAGAGCGAGCTCGCGCTCTCTCGGACCGGGCCCGACGTGGGCACGCCGATCCTCACCTTCGATCCCGGCCTGCCCACCGAGTCGTCGCTCTTCGGGCCGGTGATCTCCAAGGCGCCCACGGGCGACGAGGCCCTCGAGCTGTTCGACGCCGTGCGCACCCTCGCCCGCACCCACACCTTCGCCGAGCTCAAGCGGTCGCTGCGCGACCCGATCGAGTTCTCATGAGCTCCGAAGGGGCCGACGCCACTGACGCCGCCCCCGAGCCGGGACCGGATGTGCCGGTCGTGCTGTGGCGCCCCGGATGTGGGTTCTGCCGGCTGCTGTTCTCGAACCTCGACCGCCACGACGTGGCCTACGAGGTCCGCAACATCTGGGACGACGACGAGGCCCGGGCCCTGCTGAACGAGCGCATCGGCTGCGAGACGGTGCCCAGCGTGCTGATCGACGGCGAGCTGCTCGTGAACCCGTCGATCACCGACGTGCTCGAGCGCCTGGACGCCTGAGGTGCCCGGGTCACCGCGGCGGCGGGCCGCCGCCCTCGCCCCGGCCGTGGTCGCGGTGGTCGCGGTGGTCGTCCCGGGCTGTGCGTCGGGCTCCACGGCCGCGCCGGGCGACGCGTCGCTCATCCCGCCGGAATCGGTCACCGAGGCACCCACCGGGGCGACCGCGGTGACCGCGGCGCAGCTGTGCGCCGACACGGTCGCGACCGAGGTGGGGGCCGCTCCAACGGGGCTCACCGAGGCGTCGGGCCTGGCCGCCAGCCGCGCCCACGCAGGGGTGCTGTGGTCCCACGACGACTCGGGGGGCGCTCCCGAGGTGTTCGCCCTCGGCGTCGACGGTTCCGACCAGGGCAGCGTCTCGGTGTCGGGTGCGCCGGCGGTCGACTGGGAGGACATCGCGCTCCTGCCCGGGCGGGACGGCGGCGCCGACCGCCTGGTGATCGGCGACATCGGCGACAACCCGGAAGCGGGCGAGCGGGACACCGTGCCCGCCCGCCTGGTGATCGTCGACGAGCCCGCCCCGCCGGGCGCGGGCGCGACGGGTGCCACCGGGCCCGCCACCGTGGTGGCCGTCGCCTACCCCGATGGCGCCCGCGACGCCGAGACCGTCCTGGCCGACCCTCGCACCGGCGACGTGTTCGTCGTCTCCAAGCAGTGGGACGGGGCGGCCACGGGCGTCTACCGGGTGCCGTCGCTGACGGCGTCGGGTGCCACCCCGGTGACCATGGAGCGGGTCGCGTCGGTGGGGGGCGACGCCATCCTGGCGACCGGCGGCGACGTGTCGCCCGACGGCTCGATCATCGCCCTGCGGACCTATCCCGACGTGCGCCTGTGGGATCGCGGCCCCGACGAGACCGTGGCCCAGGCGCTGGCCCGCCCGCCGACCTGCACGCTGCCGGTGGTCGAGCGCCAGGGCGAGGCCGTGGCCTTCACCGCCGACGGCCGTGGCTTCGTCACCATCTCCGAAGGGGCCGACGTGCCCCTGCACGTTCGCCGGCTCCCCTAGCGGCGAGGACCCCGGCGGCTCGGCGGCTCAGGGCTCGAGGACGACCTTGATGGCGCCGGCGGCCCGGTCGGCCGCGGTGGCGAAGGCCTCGGCGGCGGCGTCGAGCGGGAACCGGTGGGTGATGATGGCGTCGGCCAGCTCGGGGCGGGAGGCCAGCATGGCGGCGGCGACGTCGATGTCTCGCGACGGGCCCGAGCGGTTGTACATGACGGCCGGGACCATCGAGATCTCCTTCATGCAGACCTCGAGGCCGGGCATCTCGACGGTGCCGTCCCAGTAGCTGGCCAGCAGCACGATGGTGCCGCCGGGGCGGCAGCGCCGGGCGGCGTCGGCCAGCGCCGACGCGGTGCCGGCCGCCTCGATCACGACGTCGTAGCCGTCGGTGGGCTCGCCCGCACCCAGGCGGGCGGCGGCCTCGCGCTGTCGGTCGTGGCGGGCCACGAGGTCGACAGTGGCGCCGGTGGCCTGGGCGGCGACGAGCGCGGTCTGGCCGATGGTGCCGCCACCGATGACGGCCACGCGCTGGCCGCCGGTGATGCCACCGCGGCGCACGCCGTGGACGGCCACGGCGAGGGGCTCGACCAGGCAGCCCTCGGACACGTCGACGCCGACCGGCAGGGGAGCGAGGGCGGAGGCGGGCACCAGGCACTCCTCGGCCATGCCGCCGTCGTGGCCGACGCCGAACACGATGCCGGGGCCGAGCGTGCACTGGTGGTAGTCGCCGGCGACGCAGGGGCCGCACTCGCCGCACGGGGCGAGCGGCTCGACCGCGACGGCCCGGCCGTCGGGCGTGATGCCGGCGAACTCGTGGCCGAACGTGAGCGGCAGCCCCATGGGCAGCAGGTGCAGGTCGGACCCGCAGATGCCGGCCGAGGCCACCTTCACCACCACGCCCTCACCCTCGGGGCGCGCCACCTCGACGACGGCGGCGTTCCCCTCGACGCAACGGACTGCCTTCATGTCGACCCCCTCGTGTCGGTGCGAGAGGATCGCAGACGCCGGGCGCCCGTGGCGACCCGGCGGGGAGCGGCTGGCTCAGGAAGGCTCGACGTGCTGGGCCAGGTAGAGCTGCTCGCCGAGCGAGGCCACCAGCGAGAGCTGGGTCTCGAGCCAGTCGGCGTGCTCCTCCTCGCCCTCGAGGATGTGCTCGAGGAGGTCACGGCTGCCGTGGTCGCTCTTGGAGTAGCAGAGCTCGATGCCACGGGTGAGGCGGGCGACGGCCTCGACCTCGACGTCGAGCGCGAGCTGCAGCTTCTCGGGGACGTCCTCGCCCACGCGGACGGTGCCGAGGCGCTGGAGGTTCGGGACGCCGTCGAGGTAGAGGATCCGCTCGATGAGCGCCTCGGCGTCCTTCATCTCGTCGATGGACTCCTCGCGGAACTTCGAGGCGAGCTTGTCGTAGCCCCAGTTGTCGCACATCTTGGCGTCGATGAAGTACTGGTTGATCGCCGTGAGCTCGGCGGTCAGCACCTCGTTCAGCAGCTCGATGACCTCTGCGTCGCCGTTCATGAACATCTCCAGGGGTGGGGGCGAGGGGTCCCGCCGGTCGCGTGGCCAGGGTAGATCGCGGCCACGGGGTGCGGGGACGGGCGTGCGGGCGTGGCGCTCAGAGCGCGGGCACGGCGCGGGAGGGGGCCCCGCAGGCGACCTCGGCGGGCTCGCCGGTGCGGCGCGAGACGGTGTCGGCCACCACCGGGAGGCAGCCACCGCAGTCGGTGCCGGCGCCGCAGATGTCGCTGACCTCGGACACCGTGCGCGCGCCGTGGTCGACGGCGGCCTCGATGTCACGGTGGCTCACCACCTTGCAGTGGCAGACGATCACGGTGCCCTCCAACCGAGCGGTTGACGACGCTCCGCCGGCCCTGCGGCGGAGTGGGGCTTAGGTTGCCCTAACACGCGCCGATCGTCAAGCCGACCTTGGTCCCGGTCCGGGGTTGCCAAAGGTCCCGAATCGGTGTTAGGAATGCCTAACACCAAGCCCGGGCCGAGCCGTCGTTGAGGGGCGACGGCCCGGCCCGGGCCGTGTGCCCCGGCCCCGCCGGCACCTCAGCCCCGATCGAGCTCGGCGAGCAGGGCGTACAGCGGGTCGTCGGGGCCGCGACGCCCCACGGTGTCGGTGGCCGGGATCTCCCAGCGGCTGCCCTCGGCCGGGGCTGTCACCCACTCGGTGGTGGCGATGCGCCGGGCGATCCGCCAGGGGCCCCCGTCGCGGCGCTCGAGGCGGTCGAGGTAGCGGAAGCCGACCGTGAGGTTCCGCCGCGGGTCGGGGTCGTCACTGCGGTGGTGGGAGATGCCGTAGGTCTCGGCCACCGCCGCGTCGCCCGCCACCGTGGAGAGGTGGTTGGCCACCAGGTGCATCGTCGAGGCGTAGCGGCCGAGCAGCCGAAACGCCCACGCCACGAACTCGTCGATCGTGCCGTCGAAGGCCCCGTGGGTGTCGGTGGCATCGGGGTGGTAGCAGTCGCGGACCATCGCCTCGTCCATCCGGTCGATGCCTCGGCAGTAGCGCAGGACGACCTCGTGGATCGCCTGCTTGTCGAGCAGCTCGGCGAGCGCGGCGGGCCCGGGCGGGGAGGGTGGGGGCGGGGTCACGTCTGCGGAGCGTAGGTTCCTGGTATCAACACAGGGAGCCATCCAGGCGGACGACCACGGGCTGCGGGCCCGATCGGCGGTCGGCGGCCCGGTTCCCAGGAGTGTCCGCCCGTGTCCGTCCCCATCTCCACCACCGCGCCGTCAGGCCTGCTCGCCGCGGCGCGGCGCGCCCCGGCCACCGCGCGCTCGTGGCTGGCACGGCTCCCGTGGGAGGCGCGGATGGTCGTGCTGGTGGGGCTCGCGACCCTCGTGGCCCGCCTGCCCGGCCTTCTCTACAACGGCCTGTTCGATCGCGACGAGGCCTACCTCAGCGTGATGGGCGACGTCATGCGCGGCGGAGGCTCGCTCTACGTCGACGTCATCGACCGCAAGCCGCCCGTCGTCCCCCTCGCCTACGGGCTGGTGCGCGACCTCAGCGTCGACATGCGGGCCGTGCGCCTCCTCCTCACCGTCGGCGTGCTCGTCAACGGCGTGCTCGTCGCCCTGCTCGTGCGTCGCCTCGCCGGCGCCGACGGATCGACCACCAGCCGCACCCGCGTCGACCGGGCCGCCACCGCGGCCGGCGTGCTGGCGGTGCTTGCCACGTGCTGGTTCCTCCCGGCCGACGCCCAGGCCGCCAACTTCGAGCTGTGGGGCCTGGCGCCCGCCACCGGTGCGGTGCTCGCCGCCATCTGGGCGCGGGGCCGCCGCGACGGCGCCTGGCGCTGGTTCCTGGTGGCCGGCGCCCTCGTCGCCCTCGCCGCCCACATCAAGCAGCCCTACATCGCCGTCGCCGCGCCGGTGGCCTGGGAGGCGCTGCGGGGGCGCTCCGCTCGGGGGGCCAAGCTCGCCGCCGCGACGGCCGGAGCGGTGCTGGCCACCCTCCCGATGGCGCTGCTGGTCGACCTCGGCTCGCTCTACCGCTGGGCGTGGGCCGACAACGGCGACTACCTCGACGGTGGCCTGTCGATGGCCCGGGCCTTCGGCGTGGGCCTCGGGCTCACCGTGGTGTTCCTCTGCTTCCACGCCCCGCTGCTCTACGGCTTCTGGGCGGCCGTCACCCGCCGGGTGCGCCTCGACCCGACCGTCGTGGTGTGGGTCCTG
Organism: uncultured Actinomycetes bacterium; assembly: GCA_945957335.1. Classification (GTDB taxonomy): domain Bacteria; phylum Actinomycetota; class Acidimicrobiia; order Acidimicrobiales; family Acidimicrobilacustridaceae; genus CAMFLJ01. The sequence continues at coordinate 19,323 of CAMFLJ010000003.1, forward strand.
GCCTCGCTCGCGGTGGTGCCGCTCGGGCTGCGCTTCTTCGGCCACTACTACCAGCAGGTCGTGCCGCCCCTCGCCGTGCTCACCGGCGTGGCCCTGGCCACCGCGCCCCGGTGGGCGTGGCGGATCGTGGGCGCGGGCGCGGTGGTGGCCACCACGGTGCTGCTCGCGGTGTCGTTCGTGCACCGGCCCGACCTCACCGACTTCACCTCCGTCGGTCGCTACGTGCAGAGCACGACCTCGCCGAACGACCGCATCCTCGTGTGGGGCGCCCTCCCCGACGTGTACGTGTCGGCCCAGCGCCAGCCGTCCGGGGTGTTCCTGCACGACGGCTACCTCACCGGCAACTGGGCCAGCCGCGAGGTGCCCCTCGACCCGGGTGTCGTGGCCGACGAGCCGTTCCGCGACCGGTGGGCGCTGTTCCTCGCCGACCTGGCCGCCGACCCGCCCGAGATCATCATCGACGCCGCCCGCCCCGGCACCGACTGGGCGGCGTACTCGCCGTCGAAGTACCCGATCGGCACGCTGATGCAGCAGTGCTACCGGCAGGTGACCGTGCTCGACGGCCTGCCGGTGTGGGCCCGCGACCACTCGGCCTGCCCCACCCCGTAGCGCAGGGCCGACCCCGCGGATCCGCGCGGCACCCGTGCCGCGGCGTGGGCGCGCCGGTGCCGCCGGCCCGGTGAGGAGGAGGGTCATCGGTCACGACGGGATTCTTCGCGCCCGCGGTGCGGTTCACTACCTACGGAACGCCGGCGTTCCGTAATGCTCCGCCGGCCCCGACGCACCGAACCCCCCCCTGCCTGACCCCCCGAAGAGGCCCGCCGTGGACGCCATCGCCACCCATCGCCGCCGCTGGTACACGCTGCTCGTGCTGTGCATGAGCCTGCTCGTGATCGGCATCGACAACACCATCCTCAACGTCGCCCTGCCGACGCTCTCCGAGCAGCTCGGCGCCACCAGCTCGCAGCTGCAGTGGATCGTCGACGCCTACGTCATCGTGTTCGCCGGCCTGCTGCTCACCGCCGGCGCCATCGGCGACCGCTTCGGCCGCAAGAAGGCGCTCACCGGCGGCCTCGTCGTGTTCGGCATCGGCTCGGTGCTCGCCGCGTTCTCGGGCAGCGCCGGCCACCTGATCGGCACCCGCGCGCTGATGGGCGCGGCGGGCGCGTTCATCATGCCGGCCACCCTCTCGATCCTCACCAACGTGTTCACCGACGCCGCCGAGCGGGCCAAGGCCATCGGCGTGTGGGCCGGGGTCTCCGCGCTCGGCATCGCCATCGGGCCGCTCGCCGGCGGCTGGCTGCTCGAGCACTTCTCCTGGGGCTCGGTCTTCCTCGTCAACATCCCGTTCGTGATCGCAGCCCTCGTGGCCGGCCACTTCCTGGTGCCCGAGTCGGCCGACCCCGACGCCCCCCGCCTCGACCTCGTCGGCGCGGCCCTGTCGATCGCCGGCCTGGTGGCCTTCCTGTGGGGGATCATCGAGGCGCCCGGCAAGGGCTGGACCTCGCCCGAGGTGCTCGTCGCCCTCGGTGTCGGTGCCGCCGTGCTCGGCCTGTTCGTGGCCTGGGAGCTGCGTTCGGACCACCCGATGCTCGACATCCGGTTCTTCCGCAACCCGCGGTTCTCGGCCGCCAGCGGCGCCATCACCCTGTCGTTCTTCGCCATGTTCGGCGCCATGTTCGTGCTCACGCAGTACCTGCAGGCCGTGCTCGGCTACAGCGCCCTGCAGGCCGGGCTGCGCCTGGCGCCCATCTCGCTGGTGCTGATGATCGTGGCTCCCACCGCCAACATCTGGGTGAAGCGCTTCGGGTCGAAGTACGTCGTGGCCACCGGCCTGCTGATCGCGGCGGGCGGCCTGGTGATGATGAGCCGCCTCGACGGCTCGTCGTCGGCCTGGCAGGTCACCGGTGTGCTGGCCCTCCTCGGTCTGGGCATGGGCAACGTGATGGCGCCCGCCACCGACTCGATCATGGGCTCGCTGCCGAAGGAGCGGGCGGGCGTCGGCTCGGCCGTGAACGACACCACCCGCGAGATCGGCGGGGCGCTGGGCGTGGCCATCATCGGCTCGCTCCTCGCCTCGAGCTACCGGTCGTCGATGGACGCCGCCGTCGCCGGCACGCCGCTGCCCGCCGACGCCGCCAACGCCGTGCGCGACTCCATCGGCGGCGCGGTGGCGGTGTCGCAGCGGGCCGCCGCCGACTTCCCGCAGCAGGCCGCCCAGCTGCTCGACGCCGCACGCGACTCGTTCGTGTCGGCCATGCGCCCGGCGCTGATGGTGGGCGCCGCCTTCATCGCCCTCGGGGCGCTGGTGGTGCTGTTCTTCCTGCCGGCCCGGGCCGAGGAGCAGGCCGAGCTCGAGGCCGCCGAGCTGGACGCCGTCGACATCGGCGAGGCCGGCCTCGAGCCGGCTGCGATCGACCGGCGCCTCGACGGCGTGGGCGAGCTGGGCCTGGCCGGCGCCGACGCCTGATCCCGTCCCGGCCCGCGCCTCGCACCCGAGGGTGCGGAGCGCCGGCCGGGTCGGGCAGCGGTTCAGTCGATTGCGGTGGTGCCGCCGTCGACGATGAACGACTGGCCGGTGATGAACGAGGCGCCGCTGCTCAGCAGGAACGCCACCGGCTCACCGATCTCACGGGGCTCACCGAGGCGTCCGAGCGGCGCGCTCGACTCCATGTTCGCCTTGAGGTCGCCGATGGTGAGCGACGGGGCCAGCATCGGCGTCTCGATGTAGCCGGGGCACACCGCGTTGACGCGCACGCCCTGGGGGCCGAGGTGCTGGGCCATCGACCGCACGGTGCCGAGCATGCCGGCCTTCGACGCGCAGTAGGCGGGGATGGCGGCGTTGCCGATCCAGCCCTCGATCGACGAGATGCCCACGACGGCCGAGCCCGGGTTGGCGAGCAGCTCGGGCAGCAGCGCCTGCACCAGCATCGGGAACGCGGTGAGGTTGATCGACAGCACGAAGTCCCAGACCTCGCGGGTGATCGACCCGACCGGCTCGACCTGCACGGTGCCGGCCGCGTGCACGAGCCCGCCGATGGGGCCGACGACGGCCTTGCTGGCCTCGATGGCGCCCGGGTAGTTGGCCGCGTCGCTGACGTCGACCGACAGGCCGATGGCGCTGACCCCGAAGCGCGACGCCAGGTCGGCGGCGGCGGCCTCGGCGGCCTCCGCGTTGAGGTCCCAGAGGGCGACGTTGCGACCCTGCTCGGCCAGGGCCGTTGCGCTGGCCAGGCCGATGCCCGATGCCCCGCCCGTCACCACCACTGCGGTCGTCGTCGTGTTGCCCATGTGTCCCCCTCGGTTCGTGCGGGCCGGTCGGTCCGCGGTCAGGTCGTGCGTCGGTGCAGCGTCGGTGCTGCGTGGTCGGATCGGTGTGGTCGGCGTCGTCGCCGGTGGCTCAGGTGCCGCGCTCGGCCAACCGGTCGAGGTCGGCGAGCATCTCGTCGGCGAGGGCGAGCTCGCCCTCGATGCGGCGCCGAGACCAGCGGGCCACGAGCGACGGGTAGGCCCACGCGTCGTCGGCGGCCGAGGTCTGCTCGGAGTGGCGGGCCGCCTCGAGCTCGTCGCGCAGCTGGGCCTGGTGGGTGAGCACCTGCTCGCGCAGGCGCTCGGGCGGGGCGAGGTGACCGAGCCAGAGGCGCAGCATCAGCCCGTTCTTGAGCACGGTGGGCTCGGCGTCGGTCTCGAGCTGCCAGCGCTCGAGCGCGGCGCGACCGGTGGGCGTGATGGCGTAGAGGCGCTTGCCCCGCACGTCGTCGCGGGCGACCACGCGGCTCTGCACCAGGCCGAGCTCCTCGAGGCGGCGCAGCTCGGCGTAGATCTGGCTGGTGGCCGGGCTCCAGTAGAAGAACCGCAGGATGGCGTCGGCCCACTGCTTGATGTCGTAGCCGGACAGCTCGCGGTCGAAGCTCAGCAGGCCGAGCACCGCCCAGGCCGTGGCCGGGATGGCGGGCCGCGTCGCCTCGTCGGCCGAGGCCGGGGCGGGGGCGGCGCTGGCTCGGGCGGCGGTCACCGGCCCATCCGATCACACGTCGCCCGGACCATCAACCAGTCCTGTTCCGATCCGGAACTCCGACCGGCTCTCCCTTTCGTTCTGGCATGCGTTTTGCACCCCTACGGGTGCAGAACGCATGCCAGAAGCTGGAAGGAGCGGTCAGGCGGCGGGGGGCCAGGGGGCGAGGCGGGGCCAGGGCATGGCCTCCTCGAGGCGCAGCGCCAGGCGCAGCAGGGTGGCCTCGGCGCCCATGCGCCCGACGAACTGCACGCCGAAGGGCAGGCCCTCGGCGTCGAGCCCGGCCGGCACCGACATGGCCGGCTGGCCGGTGGCGTTGAACGGACCGGTGAACTGGGCGAAGGCGCCGGCGCGGGTGAACATCGCCTGGAGGTCGTTGGCGTCGAGGTAGCCGAGGGGCGGCACGGGCGCGGCGATCGTGGGGGAGAGCCACAGGTCGTAGGTGTCGTGGAAGCGGCCGACGTCGCGGCTCACCTGCTCGACGGCGATGTGGGCGCGGGCGAGGTCGGTGGCCGGGGCCTTGGTGATGCCGTCGTGGATCACCCGGGTGAGCGCCTCGAGGTCGTCGTCGGTGAGGTCGCGGCCCAGCTCGGCCAGGCGGTCCTCGATGGCCACCGCCGACAGCGCGCCCATGATCGTGCTCATCGCCGACGACACGGCCGCGCCGTCGATGTCGGGCGAGGCCTCCTCGACCGTGTGGCCGAGGCCGCGCAGCACCTCGGCGGTGCGCTCGATGGCGGCGAGCACGGCGGGGTGGCCCTCGAGGCCGTTGGGGGTGACCGTGCCGAACCCGATGCGCAGCGTCTCGGGGGCCGACGCCAGGGCGGCGACGAACGAGCCCTCGGGCGGTGCGACCGGGGCGACGTAGGGGTCGCCGGTGAGCGGGCCGGCGATCACGTCGAGCAGGGCCGCGCTGTCGCGCACCGTGCGGGTGACGGCGTGGGCGATGCCCATCGGGTAGGCACCGACGCCGGGCGCGGGCCACGCCGGGGTGCGGCCGCGCGTGGGCTTCAGGCCGAACAGCCCGCACGACGACGCGGGGATGCGGATCGACCCACCGCCGTCGTTGGCGTGGGCGGCGGGGACGATGCCGCCGGCCACCGCGGCGGCCGAGCCGCCCGACGAGCCGCCGGTGGAGTGCGTGGTGCGCCACGGGTTGTGGGTGGCGCCGTGGGCCAGCGGCTCGGTGCTGGCGTTCTTGCCCAGCTCGGGGCTGTTGGTGTTGCCGAGGATGAGCAGGCCGGCGGCCTTGTAGCGGCGGGCGAGCTCGCTGTCGTGCTCGGCGACGTGGCCGAGCCACAGCCGCGAGCCGCGGGTGGCGGGCAGGCCGGCGACGTCGCAGCCGAGGTCCTTCACGAGGAACGGCACGCCGGCGAGGGGACCGGTGGGGCCGGCGTCGGCCTCGGCGAGGGCGGCGTCGAAGCGGTCGGCGACCACGGCGTTGAGCACCGGGTTGCGCTCCTCGATGCGGGCGATCGAGGCCTCGGCCAGCTCGCGGGCACGGAGCTGCCCGGCGGCCACCAACGCGGCCAGGCCGACGGCGTCCTCGGTGTCGAGCAGCGCGGCGACGTCGCGATCGGCCATGGGTCCCCCTGTGGTCCTACGGCGCCCGACATCGACGCCGTGACGGCTCGGCGCAGCATGGCACGTCCTCCCCGGGGCGGCCTCCTGCTAGACACGGTCCATGGCTGACGAGGGGGTCCTGGCCGGCACGCGAGCGGTCGTGGTCGGTGGCAGCAGCGGCATCGGGCTGGCCACGGCGCGCCTGCTGGCCCGCGACGGCTGCCGGGTCACCATCGCCGGGCGCGACGAGGCCCGCCTCACCGGCGCGGTCGTCGGGCTGGAGGTCGAGGGCCTCGAGGTGTTCCCCGTGCAGTGCGACACCCTGGTCGACGCCGACGTGCAGGCGGCCGTGGCCGCCGCGTCGGAGGGCGACCGCCTCGACATCGCCGTCACCGTCCCCGGTGGCGGCACGCCGATGAACGTCCTCGACTACGACCCCGCCCAGTTCTCGGCCGAGGTCGACAAGAACGTGTTCCCCGTCTACTCGCTGCTCAAGCACGCCTGCGGAGCGATGGCCGACGGCGGCTCGTTCGTGGCCGTGTCGTCCACCGCCGCGGTGTTCTCGACCCGCGGCCTGGCGTCCTACCGGGCCGGCAAGGCGGCGGTCGACGCGCTCGTCGACGTGGCCGCCGACGAGCTCGGCGAGCGGGGCATCCGGGTCAACTCGGTGCGCCCCGGCCTCACCCGCACCGGCAGCACCGGCGGCATCTTCGCCAACCAGGCCCTGTTCTCGCGCTTCCTCGAGCAGCAGGCCATCAAGCGGGGTGGCGAGGCCGGCGACATCGGCGCCGCCATCCGCTTCCTCGCCGGCCCCGAGTCGTCGTGGATCACCGGCCAGCACCTCACCGTCGACGGCGGCCACACGCTGCGGGCCATGCCCGACATGCGCCCCGCCGCCCGGGGCTGACCCGCCCCGTCCCCCTCCGTCACACCGGCCCGTCCCACCGCCCAGGAGCAACCCGTGAGCGACCCCACCTCCGACGACCTGCCCGGCGGCTGGGGCGAGGCCCTGAGCGACCTCGCCGAGCGCCGGGCCCGCGCCCGGGCCATGGGCGGCGAGGAGCGGCTGGCCAAGCGGGCGGCCAAGGGCCTGCTCGACGCCCGGGCCCGCGTCGAGCACCTGCTCGACCCCGGCTCGTTCCGCGAGATCGGCACGCTCGTGGGCGACGAGATCCCGGCCGACGGCATCATCACCGGCTCGGGCCTCATCGACGGCCGCCCGGTGATGGTCGGCGCCGAGGACTTCACCACCCTCGCCGGATCGATCGGCAGCGGCTCGACCTCGAAGCGCTACCGCATCGCCGAGATCGCGCTGGCCGAGCGCATCCCGCTGATCATGCTGCTCGAGGGCGCCGGCCACCGCGGCGGTGGTGGGGGAGGGCGCACGCCCACCGACCTGCTCATCCAGGCCAAGTGCTCGGGCAAGGTGCCGGTGATCTCCGGGGTGCTCGGCCCGTCGGCCGGCCACGGCGCGCTGATCATCGGCATGAGCGACTTCAGCGTGATGAGCGCGTCGGGCGCCGCCTTCACGGCCGGTCCGCCGGTGGTGAAGGAGTCGCTCGGCGAGGACATCACCAAGGAGGACCTCGGTGGCCCGTCGGTGGCGATCCCGAGCGGACTGATCCAGAACCTGGCCCCCGACGACGGCGCCGCCCTCGACGTCATCCGCCACTACCTCGCCTACTTCCCGTCGAGCGCGTGGTCATACCCGCCGGCCGTGCACGGCGGCGACCAGGGCCACCGCACCACCGACGAGCTGCTGCGGATCGTGCCCCGCGACAGCCGCCGCGTGTACGACATGCGCGACGTGGTCGACGTGGTGGTCGACGACGGCTCGTGGTTCGAGGTCCAGCCCGGGTTCGGGCCGGCCATCATCTGCGCCCTCGCCCACCTCGGCGGCGAGCCGGTCGCCATCGTGGCCAACCAGCCCCAGGTCCTGGCCGGCTCGATCGACGCCGACGCCGCCGACAAGGCGGCCCACTTCGTGAGCGTCGCCGACTCGTTCCACCTGCCGCTCGTGTTCCTGGCCGACAACCCAGGCATGCTGCCCGGCTCGGCGTCGGAGCAGGCCGGCGTGCTGCGGGCCGGCGCCCGCATGTTCGCCGCCCAGACCCAGGCCACCAGCCCCAAGCTGCACATGACCCTGCGCAAGGCCTACGGCTTCGGCTCGATGGTCATGTCGATGGTCGGCTTCGACAACCAGTCCGCCACCTTCGCCTGGCCCGGCGCCACCCTCGGGGCGATGGGCGCGAGCGCGATGAGCCGGGCCACCGGCGCCGACGTCGACGAGGCCGCCATGCTGCGCGAGGCCGAGCTGCAGGCCAGCTACCGCTCGGCCGCCAACCTGGGCTTCGACGAGATGATCGACCCCCGCGAGACCCGCAACGTGCTGCTCGACGCCCTGCACCGGGCGCTCTCGCGCCGCCAGGTCGCGGCCGAGCCGGTCGCCCGCATCGCCATCACCCCCTAGGGCCAGCGCGACCAGTTGCCATCTGTCCCGGATTCCGGGACATCCGGCAACAGGTCGACGAGCGCCCCGCGACCGGTTGCCATCTGTCCGCCGTTCCGGGACATCCGGCAACAGGTCCGGGAGAGGTGGGTCAGCTGGCGGGGCAGCCGTCGTAGCCGCCGGGCGGCAGGCACGCCCGGCCCACCATGCGGGCGATGGTGTCGTAGGAGATCACCCAGCGGCCGTCCTGGAGGAGGGCGCCACCGTCCTGGGTGAAGTCGAACTCGCCGCTCGGGAGCCGGGTGTGCATGCCGATCAGGATCGTGGCCCGGTCGGGGGCCGTGAGGCGCACGGTGAGCAGCGAGAAGTCCGTCGCCGGCTGGCCGCCGACCGCCTGGGCTCCGGACTGGCGACCGGCCGTGGCGAACATCTGGCGGTACTCGGCCGCCCGGGTCGTGCCGTCCTCGAGGTAGGGGAACGTCTCGACGTCGTAGGGACCGGCGAGCTGCTCGACGGCGGCGCGGATCTGGTCCTCGGCCGACCCCGGGTCGGCCGGTGTGGCGTCGACGGCTGTCGTGGTCGTGCTCGTCACCGTGGTCGTGGTCGTGCTCACCTCGGTGGTCGGCGTGGGGGGACCGGTCGGGTTGGTGGTGCGGACCTCGCCGTTGTCGGCCAGGAACTTCGCCCACTCGGCGAACGACACCCGCCGGAGCTTGGACATCTGGTCGGTGAGGGACGCCACGGGCGCCGTCGGCTCGACGCACGGCTGCTCGACGGTCGGGGGTTGCTGAGCCCACCACGGCGTCGTCGACGTCGGGATGAGTGACGCTCCGGGGTAGCCCGCGCCCCAGGAGGCCCGGACGGGCTCGACAGGGGGGACGCCGGGCCCGTAGCCCGGGGAGCATTGGAAGAGGGTCAGGCCGAACGGGCTCACCTGGCCGGCGAAGCCGAGGGGATATAGGCCCACGTAACCCGGGTCGAGCCCCGAGATGGTGAGGGAGCTGAGGAACCAGGCGTGGCCGTCGGGCTCGGCGTACTGGATGTACCAACGATCCGGGTCTGCGTAGACACCGATCACCGACGACCCGTCGGGGGGCAGCAGGTAGGTGCCGTCCGGTCCGCCGCCCACGCCCCCGCCGGCGACGACGTCGGGGCCCTCGGTGCCCGAGCGGGCCACCACGAGGCCGGCGACGGCGACGATCAGCACCACGACGGCGGCGGCCGAGATCAGCCAGGGGCGGCGGCCGGTGCCGCGTCGATCGGCAGCGGCCTCGACGTCGGCCCACTGCGAGCGGCTCGGGCGCACGTCGTCGGAGAGCGAGCCCAGCCCGAGGCCGTCGAAGGCGGCGGGGGAGAGGTCGTCGTCGGCCGGGTCGGGGGCGCTGGGGGTGCCGGGGATCTCAGCCATGGCGCTCGTCCTCCAGGTGCTCGCGCAGGGTGGCCAGGCCGCGGTGCAGGTGGGCCTTGACGGTGCCCTCGGCGATCGAGAGCTCGCGGGCGGTCTCCGCGGTGGAGAGCCCGCCGAAGTAGCGCAGGGCGACGACCTCGCGCTGGCGTTGCGGCAGCGTGGCCAGGGCCGACAGCACGGCGTCGCGCCGGGCGTTGCCGGCGGCGGTGGCCTCGGCCGACGGCGTGGTGCCAGCCGGCCGCAGCGGCACGACCCGGCGCCGGAACCGGCTGCGGCACAGGTTGACCACCGCCGAGCGCACGTAGGCCAGCGGCTCCTCGACAGCGGAACCGGTGCCTGAGCCGGAACCGGAGCGGTACCGGGCGAGGGTGCGCACGAAGGCCTCCTGCACGACCTCCTCGGCCCCGTCGGTGCCGGCCAGGATCGTGCGGGCCAGGCCCACGAGCCGGGGGTACGACTCGAGGTACACGTCCTCGAGCTCCGCCGCCCCACCGACCACCACGAGCGCCGGCGGTGGCTCCGCACCGCGCTCCACGATCCCGTCCGCCACCCGTGCGCCCCTCGCTCCGGCATCCGCCCTGGCATCCGCCGCCAACCATGTCATCACGGGATCAGACGCACGACCGGCCGATCGGTTTACCGCCGTCATCGAGAGGGCCGGGAATCGGCAGGGCGGCTGTCAAGATCTGCTCAAGACCTTTGCCGGACAAGGGATCGGTCCGACTCGGCCACCCCTGTGCTGGCTAATGTCGCCCGGCGGCGGACACGACGTCCGCCCTCGGCAGGCGCCTCAGGAGGCACTCATGGTTCTCGCGGACTGGCACGTTGGTGAGGTCCTCTGGACCTTCATCTGGTTCACGTTCATCTTCATCTGGATCTGGCTCGCGATCAGCGTCTTCATCGACATCTTCCGCAGCCACGACCTGAGCGGCGTGGCCAAGGCGATCTGGATCCTGTTCATCATCATCGTCCCGCTCATCGCGATCCTGATCTACCTGATCGTGCGCGGCGACAAGATGCGCGTCCACGCCGTCGAGGCCCAGAAGGAGCAGGAGGCCGCGGCCCAGGAGTACATCCGCCAGGCCGCCGGCACCGCCAGCAGCCCGGCCGACGAGCTCCACCGCCTCGCCGACCTCAAGGACCGCGGCGTCATCGACCAGGCCGAGTTCGACAGCCTCAAGGCCAAGGTCATCTCGGACTGATCCGCACCCGGTCGGCCCCAGGCTGACCACCAGCTGAACGACACGGACGGCTCGGTCCGGGAGTGCGCGACGATCTCGTCGTGACCCCGACCGAGCCGTCGTCGTTCCCGCCCCCCGTCGCCGCCGAGCCGTGGGCCCGCGCCGCCCACAGCGCGGAGCTGATCACCGAGCGCCTGGGCGGTGGCTTCGACATCGCCGTGGTGCTCGGCTCCGGCCTCGGTGCGGCGGCCGAGCGGCTGGGCCAGACCTCGATGACGATGGCCGAGGCCGGGTTCCCGTCCACCAACGTGGTGGGGCACTCCGGCACGGTGCTGGCCGGCACCGTGGGCGGTGCCCGCGTGCTGGTGCTGGCCGGGCGGGTGCACCTCTACGAGGGCCACCACCCCCACGCCGTCGTGCACGGCGTGCGCACCGCGGCCCGCCTCGGCGTGCGCCGGCTGCTGCTCACCAACGCCGCGGGCGGCATCCGCCCGGGGCTGCAGGTGGGCGACCTCGTGGCGATCTCGGACCACCTCAACCTCACCGGCGCCAACCCGCTGATCGGCACCCACGACCTGCCCCACGAGCGCTTCGTCGACGTGTCGAACCTCTACCCGCTGGCGCCCGTGGTGGCCGCTGCGGGCGGCATCGACACCGGCGTGTACGCCGCCCTGCCGGGCCCCAGCTACGAGACGCCGGCCGAGATCCGCATGCTCGCCACCCTCGGCGCCGACCTGGTGGGCATGTCCACCGTGCTCGAGGCGCTCGCCGCCCACGCCCTCGGCGTGCAGGTCGGCGGGATCAGCCTGGTCACCAACGCGGCCGCCGGCCTGGGTGGCGAGCTGAGCCACGAGGAGGTCACCGAGGTCGGGGCCGCCCGCGCCGGCGCGGTGGTCGACACCATCGAGGCCGTCTGCCTGGCCCTCGCCTCCGACGCCGGGGCGGCGAGCCCCGTCGACCTCGGCGGGCCCCCGCCACCCGCCGCCACCGGGCCGGTGGTCGTGGCCACGCCGATCCCCGAGCCGCGGCCCGACCTGCCGTCGAAGATCGTGCTGGCCAGCCGCCTCGACCACACCCTGCTGAAGCCCGAGGCGTCGGCTGCCGACGTCGAGCGCCTCTGCGCCGAGGCGACGGAGCTGCGGGTCGCCGCGGTGTGCGTGTCGCCCACCCGCATCGCCCAGGTCGTCGAGCGCGGGGCCCTCGGGGCCTGGAAGCCGTGCGCCGTCATCGGGTTCCCGTCCGGCGCGCACCTGCCGGCGGTGAAGGAGGCCGAGGCCCGCCAGGCCGTCTACGACGGGGCCACCGAGCTCGACATGGTGATCAACCTCGGGGCCGTGGCCGACGGGGCGTGGCCGTTGCCCACCGAGGAGATCACCCTCGTGCGCCGCTCGATCCCGGCCGGCACCCTCAAGGTGATTCTCGAGACCGCCGCCCTCGAGCCGTGGCAGCTCGAGACCGTCGCCCGCCTCGCCCTCGACGCCGGCGCCGACTACCTGAAGACCTCCACCGGCTTCCACCCCGCAGGCGGGGCCACGGTGGAGGCGGTGGTGGCCCTGCACTCGATCGCCGCCGGCCGGGCCCGGGTGAAGGCGTCGGGCGGCATCCGCGACCTCGACACCGCGCTCGACATGATCGCCGCCGGGGCCGACCGCCTCGGCACCTCCTCGAGCGCCGCCATCCTCGCCGGCCTCGACTGATCCGCCCGCGGCTCCCCGTGGCTCGGATCCGGCCCCTCCAGGGGCGCGAAGCGAGCCACGGCACCCACCGAGGGCCCGCGACCACCTCGGGGCCGGGCGGGCGGCGCGGGTGGCCTATCCTCGGGTCGCATGGTGCTGGGAGGGCTGCTCGGGGTCGTCGCGGGCGTCCTGGCGGTCGGCGGCGTGGCCAAGCTGCTCGGTCCAGATGCCACCGTGCCCATGCTGCGGGCCCTCGGCCTGCCGCCCTCCCCGGTGCTCGCCCGCCTCCTCGGTGCGGTCGAGGTGGGCGTCGGCGTGGCCGCCTTCCTGGTCGGCGGCCGCTGGCTCGCCATCGCCGTGGCCGTGCTCTTCACGATCTTCACCATCGCCGTGCTGCGCCTGCGCGCCGGCGGTGAGGCCGTCTCGTGCGGCTGCTTCGGCCGCTCCTCGGCCCCGCCCACCCTCGTCCACGTCGCCGTCGACGCCGTCGCCGCGCTGGTCGCCATCGCCGCGGCCGTGGTCGACGCCCCCGGCTTCCTCCACGTCCGCGCCGACCTCCCGGCCGCCGGCGTCCCACAGCTCCTCCTCACCGCCCTCGCCGTCTGGCTGGGCGTCGCCGTGCTCACCGTCCTGCCCGAGGCCCTCGTCGCCGCCCGCCGGGTGAGCACCGACGAGGCCCACCGCCACGCTCGTGCCCTGCGCACCTTCACCCTGGAGTCGCCGCTCCCGTGAGCCCTTCCGCCACGTTCGTCGACAAGGTCTCGGGGGCCCTCGCCTCCCGCTTCAGCCGTCGGGGCTTCTTCGCCCGCTCGGCCGTCGTCGGGTCGGCCATCGCCGCCAACCCGCTGACCTACGCCCTCACCCCCACCGACGCCTACGCCGCGGTGTGCAGCTGCTCGGGCTCGAACTGCGAATGCGGCTCGACCTGCTGCGACGGCTACACCGAGTTCTGCTGCACCCTCACCGGCGCCAACCAGTGCCCGCCCGGCTCGCTGCTCGGCGGCTGGTGGAAGGTCGACGGCTCGGGCTTCTGCAACGGCCCCCGCTACTACATGGACTGCAACGCGCCCTGCAACGGGTGCGGCTGCGGCGGTGGCGGCATCTGCAGCGGCGGGTGCTCGGGCACCAACTGCGGCTGCGGCCTCGGCGACTGCAACAACCGCAAGGCCGGCTGCGTGAACTTCCGCTACGGCCAGTGCAACCAGCAGACCAGCTGCATCGGCCCGATCGTGTGCCGCGTCGTCACGTGCATCGCCCCGTGGGAGATCGACGCCACCTGCACCACCACCGCCCGCTACGACGCCAACACCGCGTTCCACGACCGCCCCTGCCTCCACGGCCAGACCGGCAGCCTCGACCTCACCGAGGTCGTCGGCGGTGGCGTGCACGTGGCCGGCTGGGCCATCGACTGGGACACCAACAGCCCGGTCAGCGTCGACATCTACATCGACGGCAAGGTCGCGTCGACCATCACCGCCAACCTCTACCGGCCCGACATCGCCAACGCCTACCCGGGCATGGGGCCCTACCACGGCTTCGACGCGGTGATCCCCGCCGGCGGTGGCTCCCACGAGGTCTGCGCCTGGATCCGCAACGCGGGCCCGGCCAACCCCACGTTCCTCAGCGGCCTGCTCGGGTGCCGCACCGTCGTCGGCCACAGCCCGTTCGGCTCCGTCGACTCGGTGACCGTCGGCAAGGGCACGGTGACGGTCGGCGGCTGGGCCATCGACCCCGACACGACCAACCCCATCGCGGTGCACGTCTACGTCGGCGGCGTGGGCTCGGCGCTCACCGCCAACCAGCCCCGGCCCGACGTCGACGCCGTCTACAAGATGGGCGCCAACCACGGGTTCTCGGCCACGCTGGCCGCGGCGCAGGGCACCCAGCAGGTGCTGATCTACGCCATCAACACCGGCCCCGGCGGCAACGTCCTGCTGTCGAGCACCACCGTCGAGGTGGGCGCGCCCTTCGGCGCCCTCGAGCGCGTCGACCCGGCGGGTGGTGGCGTGCGGGTGCGGGGCTGGGCCGTCGACGCCGACGTGAACGGCCCGATCGACGTGCAGGTGTACGTGGGCGGCAACGTCGCCACCATCACCGCGAACGTCGACCGCCCCGACCTGGCGTCGACCCTCGGCTCCTACGGCACCGCCCACGGCTTCGACGCCATCGTGGCGTCGCCGCCCGGCAACCAGACCGTGTTCCTGGTCGGGGTGAACGACAACGGCGTGAACCCGCTCATCGCCCTGAAGCCCGTCACCGTCCTGAGCGGCAGCCCCTTCGGCTCGCTCGACCTCGCGCAGGCCGGTCCCGGCAGCGTGCGGGTCGGCGGCTGGGTGCTCGACCCCGACGTCAACACACCCATCCCCGTGCACGTCTACGTCGACGGGGTCGGCTCGGCGATCGTGGCCGACCAGAGCCGCGCCGACCTGGGCACGGTGTTCCCCGGCTACGGGCCCGCCCACGCGTTCAACGCCCTCATCCCCGCGCCGGCGGGCTGGCACAAGGTCGACGTCTACGGCATCGACGTGGGCCCCGGCGACAACCGGCTCATCGGCTCGCGCATGGTGCTGGTCGGCGGTGAGCCCTTCGGCGCCGTCGACTCGGTGTCGGTCTCGAACGGCATCCTCACCGTCGCCGGCTGGGCCATCGACCCCGACACCGCCGACCCCATCCCGGTGCACGTCTACATCGACAGCTCCCCGTCCGCGATCACGGCCAACGTGTCGCGGCCCGACGTCGGCATCGTCTACCCCGACTACGGGCCCAACCACGGCTTCGCCACCAGCCGCTCGATCAGCCCCGGCACCCACCAGGTGTGCATCTACGCCATCAACCAGGGCGCCGGCAGCAACCGACTCCTGGCCTGCCGGACGGTGACGGCATGACCGTGCTCGTGGTCCTCCTGGCCGTCGTGGTCGCGCTCCTGGCCGTGCTGGTCATCGGCCTGCTCCGCAGCCACGCCGAGATCCTCCGGCGCCTGCACGAGCTCGGCGCCGGCATCTACGACGGTGAGGAGGGCACCACCGTCGAGCCCTCCACCGCCGGGGTGCGCACGCCCGTCGAGCTGCGCACCCGCCCCGGCGTGCCCGAGCCCCGCTCGACCGAGGGCATCGTCGCCACCGACGCCCACGACATCGCCGGCATCACCCCCACGGGCTCGGCCGCCATGGCCGGTGTCGTCGGTGCCGGGCACACCACGCTGCTCGCCTTCCTGTCGAGCGGCTGCGGCACCTGCGCCGACTTCTGGCGGGCGTTCGGCGACGGCGCCGGCACCCGGCTGCCGGGCCGCGACACCCGCCTGGTGATCGTCACCAAGGGGCCCGAGGCCGAGAGCGTGTCGGCGGTCGAGGCCCTGGCCCCTCCCGGCGTCACCACGATCATGTCGACCGACGCCTACACCGACTACTCGGTGCCCGCGAACCCGTACTTCATCCTCGTCGACGGCCCCTCGGGCCGGATCTACGGCGAGGGCGCGGCGGCGTCGTGGCAGCAGGTGGCCACCCTGCTCGGCCAGGCCGCCGCCGACGCCGGCTACTCGGCCGACGGCTCACCGCTGCAGCGGTCGGCCCCCGAGGGCCGCATGACCGGCCCCGAGCGCGCCGCTCGGGCCGATGCCGACCTGCTGGCCGCCGGCATCGGACCCGGCCACCCGAGCCTGTACCCCGACGAGCTCGTCGGCGGGCCCGACGCGGCCCTGCCCCAGAGCGGCCCCGAGCCCGGCAGCGAGGGATAGACGATGGCCACCCTGAACGCCCACGGCCTCGCCGTCACCCCGCCTGCCGGCTGGGACGCCGAGATCTTCACCCGCGACCGAGACCCGCGGATCCTCACGCCCCAGGGCATCGAGGAGGTCGTGCCGCCGATCGCCCACATCGCCAACTTCGGGCTGCCGCCCGTGCGCGGCGACTTCGGTGGCGGGGCGGTCGAGCTGATGGAGTCGGGCGCGGTGTTCATCGCCCTGCTCGAGCACGACGCCTCCGAGGCCGGCACCGCCCTGTTCCAGGGCAAGGGCATCCCGTGGCCGCTGTCGCCCGACGACTTCGACCCGAACAACCTGCAGCGCGGCATCGGCGGGCAGGCCGGGTGCCAGCGGTTCTTCCTGGCCCAGGGCCGACCGTTCTGCCTCTACGTGGTGATCGGCAGCTACCGGCTGCGGACCACGCTCGTGCGCCAGGTCAACGCCGTGCTCGCCGGCATCACCATCGCCTGACCGTTCCCTCGCCGCGCAGGCCGCGCTGTGCGAGCCACGACCGCGGCGTCGGCCCGACGGGACGATCGGGCCGTCGAGCGCGGACCTTCGGCCAGGGTCGGCGCCCGGTGGCCGCGGCTACCGTGCGCGGTCCATGGGCACCTTCGACGAGGTCTACGACCGGAGCATGGCCGACCCCGAGGGGTTCTGGGGCGAGGCGGCCGGCGCCATCCACTGGGACACCCCGCCCGAGCGGGTGCTCGACGACTCGAACCCGCCCTTCTACCGGTGGTTCCGGGGCGGCCGGCTGAACACGTGCTTCAACGCCCTCGACCGCTGGGTCGACGGCGGTGACGGCGTCGACGAGGTGCGGGCCGACCAGCCCGCGTTGATCCACGACAGCCCCGTCACCGGCACGGTGACGACCTACACCTACCGGGAGCTGCGCGACCTCGTCGCCCGCTTCGCCGGTGCCCTGGCCGACCTCGGCGTCGGGGTCGGCGACCGGGTCGTGGTCTACATGCCGATGGTGCCCGAGGCCGCGGTGGCGATGCTGGCGTGCGCTCGCCTCGGTGCCGTGCACTCGGTGGTGTTCGGCGGGTTCGCCCCCCACGAGCTCGCCATCCGCATCGACGACGCCCGCCCGAAGGTGATCGTGTCGGCCAGCTGCGGCATCGAGGGCTCGAAGGTCATCGAGTACAAGCCCCTCCTCGACCGGGCCCTCGACCTGGCCGGCTCGAGCGCACCCGAGCACTGCGTGATCCTCCAGCGCCCCCAGGCCGAGGCCACCCTGCTCGAGGGCCGCGACCACGCCTGGGCCGACCTGGTGGCCGCCGCCGAGCCGCACCCGTGCGTGCCGGTCGAGGCCACCGACCCGCTCTACGTGCTCTACACCTCGGGCACCACCGGCAAGCCCAAGGGCGTGGTGCGCGACAACGGCGGCCACGCGGTGGCCCTGCGGTGGAGCATGGCGAACGTCTACGGCGTGGCGCCGGGCGAGGTGTTCTGGGCGGCCAGCGACGTGGGCTGGGTCGTCGGCCACAGCTACATCGTCTACGCCCCGCTGCTCTCGGGCTGCACGACGGTGATGTACGAGGGCAAGCCGGTCGGCACCCCCGACCCGGGCGCGTTCTGGCGCGTCGCCGCGCAGCACGATGTCTCGGTGCTGTTCACCGCACCCACCGCGCTGCGGGCGATCAAGAAGGAGGACGCCGGCGGTGCCCACCTCGCCGGCCACGACCTCTCGGGCCTGCGGGCGCTCTTCCTCGCCGGCGAGCGAACCGACCCCGACACCTACGAGTGGGCGGTCGAGCTGCTCGGCATCCCCGTGATCGACCACTGGTGGCAGACCGAGACGGGCTGGGCGGTGGCCGCCAACTGCCTGGGCATCGAGGCGCTGCCGGTGAAGGCCGGCTCGCCCACGCGCCCGGTGCCCGGCTACCGCGTGGAGATCCTCGACGAGCTCGGTGCCGAGGTCGAGCCCGGCCGTGACGGCTCCATCGCCGTGCGGCTGCCGCTGCCCCCGGGCTCGCTGCCGACGCTCTGGAACGACGACAAGCGATTCGTGTCGTCCTACCTCTCGACCTACGAGGGCTACTACCTCACCGGTGACGGCGGTCGCGTCGACGACGACGGCTACCTGTTCGTGATGGGCCGCATCGACGACGTCATCAACGTGGCCGGCCACCGCCTCTCGACCGGGGCGATGGAGGAGGTGCTGGCCACCCACCCGGCCGTCGCCGAGTGCGCGGTGATCGGCGTGGCCGACGAGCTCAAGGGCCAGATGCCGCTCGGGCTGGTCGTGCTGAAGAACGGCGTCGAGGTCGACGACGAGGCCCTCGAGAAGGAGCTCGTGCAGCTCGTGCGCGACGAGATCGGGGCGGTGGCGTCGTTCAAGCGGGCCGTGGTGGTGGCCCGGCTGCCGAAGACCCGCTCGGGCAAGGTGCTGCGGGCCACGATGCGGGCCATCGCCGACGGCCGCGACTTCGCGGTGCCCTCCACGATCGACGATCCCGCGGTGCTCGACGAGATCGGCGCCGCCCTCGACCACGCCTGACCCTCGCCGGCTCACGTCGTCAGGTCATGCCCGACGACGTGAGCGGGTGAGAGGTCGGGGGTCAGGCCAG
>CAMFLJ010000004.1 GCA_945957335.1 uncultured Actinomycetes bacterium
CCACGCACGCCGACACCTTCGCCCGCATCGGGGTCGACCCCAATGACGGGCTGGGCGACGTGCTCGCCCGCGTGGCGACGCTGTCCGACACCGAGCAGACCGCCATCGAGGCCGACTTCGCGGCCGCCATGGCCACCGGTGCCCACCTCGCCATGGTCGACTCCGACCGCGGCATCACCAACCTCCACGTGCCGAGCGACATCATCATCGACGCCTCGATGCCCCCGATGATCCGTGACTCCGGGAAGATGTGGAACCCGGCCGGCGAGCTGCAGGACACCAAGGCCGTCATCCCCGACCGCAGCTACGCCCGGGTCTACGAGGCCGTCGTCAACGACTGCAAGATCCACGGCGCGCTCGACCCGGCCACGATGGGCTCGGTGCCCAACGTCGGGCTCATGGCCCAGAAGGCCGAGGAGTACGGCTCGCACGACAAGACCTTCGAGATCCCGGCCGACGGCACCGTGCGCGTCGTCGACCAGGACGGCACCGTGCTCATGGAGCACCAGGTCGAGGCCGGCGACATCTGGCGGGCCTGCCAGGCCAAGGACGCCCCGATCCGCGACTGGGTGAAGCTCGCCGTCACCCGGGCCCGCGCCACCGGCGCCCCGGCGGTGTTCTGGCTCGACTCGAACCGGGCCCACGACGCCCAGCTCATCGAGAAGGTGAACACCTACCTCGCCGAGCACGACACCGACGGCCTGACCATCGAGATCATGGCCCCCTATGAGGCCACCAAGTACTCGCTCGAGCGCATCCGCCGGGGCGAGGACACCATCTCGGTCACCGGCAACGTGCTGCGCGACTACCTCACCGACCTGTTCCCGATCCTCGAGGTCGGCACCAGCGCCAAGATGCTCTCGATCGTCCCGCTGATGAACGGTGGCGGCCTGTTCGAGACCGGCGCCGGCGGCTCGGCCCCGAAGCACGTGCAGCAGTTCGTCAAGGAGAACCACCTGCGCTGGGACAGCCTCGGCGAGTTCCTCGCCCTCGCCGCCTCGCTCGAGCACCTCGCCGTCGCCGGCGACAACGCCCGGGCCCAGGTCCTGGCCGACGCCCTCGACAAGGCCACCGGCACCTTGCTCGACGAGGGCAAGTCGCCGTCGCGCAAGGTCGGCGAGATCGACAACCGCGGCAGCCACTACTACCTCGCGCTCTTCTGGGCCGAGGAGCTGGCGGCCCAGACCGCCGACGCCGAGGTGGCCGCCCTGTTCGCCCCCATCGCCGAGGCGCTGCGCAGCAACGAGGCCACGATCGTGGCCGAGCTCGACGGCGTGCAGGGCGAGCCGGTCGACATCGACGGCTACTACTTCCCCGACCCGGCCCGGGTCTCGGCGGCGATGCGACCGAGCGCCACGCTCAACGGCATCATCGACGGCCTGGCCGCCTCGGCCTCCTAGGCCGGCGCCGACGCACCGTGGGCGAGCCCCTCGAGTCGTGCTTCGCCCCTGACCTGCTGGCCGGACGCTCGGCCCTGGTCACGGGCGGCGCCACCGGGATCGGCAAGGAGATCTGCCGGGTCCTGGGGCAGCACGGCGCGAGGGTCGCCATGGTGAGCCGCAAGGAGGAGAACCTCCGCGCCGCGTGCGACGAGCTCGCGGCGGAGGGGATCGACGCCCGCTGGTTCTCGGCCGACGTGCGCGACGCCGCGGCGGTGGCCCAGGTCGTGGCCGGCTGCGCCGACGCCTTCGGACGCCTCGACGTCGTGGTCAACAACGCAGCGGGCAACTTCCCGGTGCCCATCAGCGGGCTGTCGCCCAACGGCTTCAAGGCCGTCGTCGACATCGACCTGCTCGGCACCTACAACGTCACCAAGGCGGCGTTCGAGGCGTCGCTGAAGGAGCACGGCGGCCAGATCGTGAACATCTCGGCGCCGTTCGAGATGAAGGGCGCCTCGCTGCAGGCCCACGTCGCCGCGGCCAAGGCCGGGGTCGACTCGCTCACCCGCACCTGTGCGGTGGAGTTCGGGCCCTACGGCATCCGGGTCAACGCGGTGGCGCCGGGCCACATCTCCGGCACCGAGGGCGTGCGCCGCTTCTCCGAGGCGACCGGGGCCGACACGAGCGACGAGCACCGGGCCAACAACCCGCTGGGGGTCAGCGGCCACGGCCAGGACATCGCCTACACGGTGCTGTTCCTCTGCTCGCCGGCGGCGCGCTTCATCAGCGGCCAGGTCATCGCCGTCGACGGTGGCGGCACGGCCGACCAGCTGAAGATGGGTCTGGGCAGGGTCTGAGCGTCGGGGCCGTCGTGGTCCCGGCCGACACGAGGGGGAGCCATGGGGGAGTCGCACGGGGTGCGCTGGGAGATCGACGGGCGCGTGGCCCGGGTGGTCCTCGACCTGCCGCCGGTCAACATCGTCGGCGCCGACCTGATCGTCGGGCTCCACTCGCTGCTGCCGGCGCTGGCCGAGGCCGAGGTCACCGTGGCGGTGTTCCGCAGCGCCGACCCGGACTTCTTCCTCATGCACGGCGACGTCGAGATGCTCGTGCAGGTGCCGGCGTCGGAGCCGGTGGAGGCCACCGAGCCCAACATCGCGGCGGCGCTGTTCCAGCAGCTGCACACCGCGCCCTACCTCACGATCGGGGCCATCGACGGTGCCGCGCGCGGTGGTGGGTGCGAGCTGCTCTCGGCCCTCGACATCCGCATCGGCACGCCCCGCACGGTGATCGGCCAGCCCGAGGTGCCGATGGGCATCATCCCTGGCGCGGGTGGCACCACGAGGTGGCCCCACATCGCAGGCCGGGCCCGGGCGCTCGAGATCATCCTCACCGGGCGCGACCTCGACGCCGAGGAGGCCCTGGCCGTGGGCTGGCTCGACGAGCTCGTGGCCGTCGACGAGCTCGACGCGCGGGTCGACGCCCTGGCGGCCCGGGTCGGGGCCATGCCGCCGGCGTCGGTGGCGGCGGCCAAGCGCGTGGTCGACCGCTCGCTCCGCGACGGCGTCGTCGACTCGACCCTGGCCGGCGAGACCGACGAGATGGGCCGGCTCACCGCATCGGGCGCCCACATCGAGCCGATGCGGCGCTTCCTCGCCGCCGGAGGTCAGACGCGCGAGGCCGAGACCGGCTCCGTCGAGCCGCTCATCGAGGCGATGCTGCGGGGCTGAGGCGTCAGGTGCCGGCCGACGGGGCTCCGGCGCCGTCGGCCGTGCCGTAGATCAGCGCGATCAGGCGTCGGCCGAGGTCGACCGCCGGAGCGGTCATCTTGGCGTCGGGGGCGGCGTTCAGGTTGCTCCAGGCGACGACCGTGATCTGGCGGTCGGGGTCGTAGCCCATGAACGAGTTGAAGCCGGGCAGCTCGCCGGTGTGGCCGAACATGGGCCCGAGCTGCGCCAGGGCGAAGCCGTACTTCGGAGCGCTCGGGTTGGTGGGATCGATGGGCTGCACGCTGGCGAGCCGGGCCTGCTGCCCAGCGGCGCTGAGCAGGCGCCCGGACCCGAGCGCCTCCACCCAGGTGGCCAGATCCTCGATCGTGGAGATGCCCGAGCCGGCCGACCAGGCCCAGGAGGGGTTCTCGTCGGTGACGTCGGCGGGCACGAACGAGCCGTCGGCGGCCGCGGCCTGGCGGGCGGCGGAGAGCGGCTCCATGGTCTCGACGTTCGAGCCGAACATGTAGCCCTGCGGGTGGGGGCCGGGGATCGAGTTGTCGGTGGTGGCCGGGAACGAGGTCTGGGTGAGGCCGAGGGGCTCGAAGAGGCGGGTCTGGAAGACGTCGGCCAGGGGCTTGCCGTCGATCTGCTCGGCGATCAGGCCGAGCAGGATCGTGTTGGTGTTGGAGTAGTGGTAGCCCTGGCCGGGCGGGAAGTACGGCGGGTTGGCGAAGGCCATGTCGAGCAGCTCCTGCTGCGTCCAGGCCTTGGTGGGGTCGTCGTCGAGGGTCCGGTTGAGCTGCTCGGTCTCGCTGTAGTTGAACAGCCCGCTGCGCATGTCGAGCAGCTGCGCGATGGTGATGTTCTGCCCGTTCGGCACGTCGGAGCGGTACTTCGAGACCGGGTCGTCGAGGGCGATCCGGCCCTCGTCGACCATCTGCAGGATCACCGTGCCGGTCATGGTCTTGGTGTTCGAGCCGATGCGGACGTGGTCGTCGACGCTCACGGGTGTGGTGCCCTGCCACTCGGTGGTGCCGTGGGCCGAGGTGAGGGTGCCCTCGGGGCTGCGCAGCAGCACGACCAGGCCGGGGGTCTTCGTCGCACTGGCCACGTCGGCGACGAGCTGGTCGAGGGTGGCCTGGTCGATCGAGGCGACGCCGGTGGCCGTGACCGCGGTGGTGGCGGGACCGGTCGAGCTGCTCGTGCCCGACGAGCAGCCGACGGCCAGCAGGCCGACCGCGAGGGTGGTGGCGACGAGCGCGGTGGCTCGGGTGCGTCGAGTGCGGGGCACGGATCCTCCTGATGGTGCGATGTGCAGCATTCTGCTCCACCGCCACGCCCAGGGGGCGAGTCAGGCGCCGGTGACGGCCTCGCGTTCCAGGAGGGCCCGCTTGCGCTCGACCCCCCAGCGGTATCCGGAGAGGCCGCCGTCGGTGCGCACGACCCGGTGGCACGGCACGGCGACGGCCACGGTGTTGGCGGCGCACGCGCCAGCCACCGCCCGCACCGACGACGGGGCGCCGATGGCGGCGGCCAGCTCGGCGTAGGTGGTGGTGCTCCCGGCCGGGATCGCCCGCAGGGCCTGCCACACCCGCTCCTGGAAGGCGGTGCCGCGGATGTCGAGGTCGAGCCGGTCGCCGGTGGACGTGCCGTCGACGACCGCGACGGCGAGGGCGACCGAGCGGTCGAACCCGGTGTCGCCGGCGACGAGCTCGGCGGCGTGGAAGCGCTGCTGGAAGCGGCCGAGCAGCTCGTCGGGGTCGTCACCGAGGTCGATGGCGCAGACGCCGCGATCGGTGGCGGCGACGAGCACCGGGCCGAGCGAGGAGTCGGCCACCGCGACCCGGATGCGCTCGCCGGCCCCGCCCGCCCGGAAGCGGCTGGGCACCATGCCGAGCCGGCCGGACGAGTCGGCGGCCAGGCGGGCGGCGGTGCCGTAGCCGGCCTCGTAGGCGGCGTCGCTGACCGGGGCGCCCTGCTCGAGGCGGTCGGCGACGCGCCGGGCACGGAGCTGCTCGGCGTAGGCCCGCGGTGACACCCCGGTGGCCGCCCGGAACGTGCGCTGCAGGTGGTAGGGGCTGACGCCGAGCTCGGCGCCGAGCTCGGCCAGGGTCGGCACCCGCTCGGACCGCTCGATCAGCCGGCAGGCACCGGCGACGAGCTCGGCGGCCGGGTCGGGTGCGCCGGCATCGCCGGGGCGGCATCGCAGGCACGCCCGGAAGCCGGCGCCCTCCGCCTCCGCCGGCGAGTCGTGGAACTCGACGTTGCCTCGCCGGGGCCGGCGGGAGGAGCAACCGGGGCGGCAGTACACGCCCGTGGTCCGCACCGCGTAGACCCACCCGGTGTCGGCGGTGGCGTCCCGTGCCACCACCGCCTCCCAGCGGCGCTCGTCCTGTGTCGACACGTCGTCCATGGGCCCAGGGTGCCCCACCGCCTCCGGTGGGCGCACCCCGTTCCTTGCGGTCGAACTCGGCCGGGTCAGCTCACGTTGGTGATGCTCAGCGAGTTGTTGTCGACCTCGAAGGTGACCGTCTCGTTGGAGTCGGTCTTGCAGGTGAACGTGAGGCCGTCCTTCACGATGACGACCGGTGCGGCGAGCGTGCACGACGTGATGTTGACCGTCGGGTCGATGGCGTCGATCACCGGCTGGGCCTGCTTCGCGGCCAGCTTGGCGTCGAGGATCACCTGGCTCGAACTGGCGTCGTCGACGGTCACCGTGTTGCCCGAGACCGTGCCGTAGATGGTGGCCTGGAGCGGCTCGGCCAGGCCCTGGATGGTGATCGTGCACTTGGTGGTGAAGGGCCCGTCGCTGCTCGACACCGAGTCGCAGTCGGCCTTCGAGACGGTGACGTCGAGGCCCTGCGAGCTGTAGTTGGCCTCGAGCGCCCCCGGGAGGTTCTTCTCGACGACGTCGGTGGCGCTGTCACCCAGGAAGGCGACGGCGGCGACGGCGATGATGACCAGCAGGACGAGGCCACCGAGGACGCCGAGCACGATCCAGAGCGCCTTGTTGCTCTTCTTCGGCGGCGCCGCCACGGGCGGGGCCATGGGAGGAGGAGCCATCGGTGCCGCCGCCGCGGCCGCGGGCGGCGGGGTGGGTGGTGCCGGAGGAGCGGCCGGAGCGGCCGGAGCGGCGGCGCCCGGGGCGCGCTGCTCGGTCCACGCGTTGCCGTCCCAGTAGCGCTGCTGACCGGGCTGCTCGGGATCGTCGTACCAACCTGCGGGGGTGCCGTCCATGGCGCGCACCCTACAAGTACCGCTGTGCGTCGGCCCGGGACCTTCGTCGTGTCCTGAGCCGGCTCAGTGTTGGAGCACGAGGCCCGAGCGTGGCCACTCGAGCTTCGCCAGCCGCCCGCTGGCCGACAACGTGACCCAGGCGGTGCGGTGGCGGTGCCCGCCGAAGGCCACGTTGGTGGTCATCGCGTCGGGCGTGGCGACGTGCTCCACCTCCCCGTCGGGGCGGACGACGCAGAGCCCGTGCTGGATGGCGGCCACCACGACCGTGCCGTCCTCCTCGACCGCGAGGGAGTCGAAGTGGTCGGAGGTCGAGACCACGATGCGGTGGGCGCCGACCTCGCCGGGGGCGGTGACGTCCCAGGCGTGGAGGCGGCCGGTGTAGGTCTCGGCCACGTAGACGGTGCTGCCGTCGGGCGAGAGGCCGATGCCGTTGGGGCCGAGCAGGCCCTGCGCGGCGCGCCGCAGGCCCGAGCCGTCGGCCCTGGCGTAGTAGACGGCGCCGCGGTCCTGGGTGCGGGCACCGGTCTTGCCGAAGTCGGTGAACCAGAAGCCGCCGTGGGCGTCGAAGACGATGTCGTTGGGGCCGAGGAACGGCTCACCGTCGATGTCGTCGAGCAGGCGGGTCACCGCCCCGGTGCCGAGGTCGATGCGGTCGACCCAGCCGCCGGTGAAGTCGGGCGGCCGGTTGCTGCCGGTCTCGTCGATCGGGAGGATCATCCCGGCGATCTCCGACCACGAAAACCCGCCGTTGTTCACGACGTAGAGCGCGCCGTCGGGACCGACCGCCGCCCCGTTGGGCCCGCCGCCGACGTCGGCGACGAGCGACGTCGAGCCGTCGGTGTGGACCCGGGTGACCCGACCGCCGCGCACCTCGACGACGACGACGTCGCCGTCGGGCAGCACGACCGGGCCCTCCGGGAAGGCGAGCCCGCTGGTGACGATGCTGACGTCTTCCCCCATGGCGCGGACCCTACGCGTCGATGCGTCGGCGTGCTCGGGAGACGCGGCCGTCGCTCAGTGCGAGGGGTCGACCAGCACCTTGAGCAGGCCCTTGTCGGCGTCGGCCAGGTCGGCCATGGCGGCGTCGAGCTCGTCGAGCCCGACGGTGGCCGAGTGCAGCGGCTCGACCACGAGCGAGCCCTCGTCGAGCATCGCGATCACCCGGTCGAAGTCGTCGCGGGTGTGGGCGAGCGACGCCGACACCGTGATCTCGCGGATCAGCCACAGGCCGGGCGTCACGGTCACCGGCAGCGACGACACGCCGATCATGGTCACCCAGCCGCCGGTGCGGGCGAGGGCGACGGCGGAGTCGAGGGCGGCGCCGCTGCCGGCGCAGTCGAGGATCACGTCGGCCCCGAGGCCCTGGGTGAGGTCGCGGGTGAGCGCCATGGCGTCGGCGCCCGGCGCCACCACGTGGTCGGCGCCGAGCGTGGCGGCCATGCGCCGGCGGTCGTCGTTCGGCTCGACGGCCACCACGTGGCGGGCCCCGGCCTTGCGGGCGAGCTGGACGGCGACGAGCCCGATGGGCCCACAGCCCTGCACGACCACGAGGTCGTCGGGGCCGATCGGCGTGCGGCCCACGCCGTGGTGGGCCACCGAGCTGGGCTCGATCTGGCCGGCGGCCTCGGGGCTGAGGGTGACGGGGACGGGGATGAGGCGGCGGGCGTCGACCGCGATGCGCGGGGCGAAGCCGCCGTGGGGCGGCGGCGCCTCGCCGTTGGGGCCGCGCAGGTCCATGATCCCGAGGCAGTTGGCCGGGCGGCCGGCCCGGCACTGGGCGCAGGTGCCGCACGCCTCGGGTGCGCCGCTGACGACTCGGTCGCCCACTGCGAGGTGCACGCCCTCGCCGACCTCGACCACGTGGCCGCACCACTCGTGGCCATGGAGGAACGGCGTGTAGGGACCGCCCGTCTTGTAGGCCGAGACGTCGGTGCCGCACACACCGCAGCGCTCGATGGCCACCACCGCGTGGCCGGGGGCGGCGACCGGCTCGGGCATGTCGAGCAGCTCGAGGGTGCGCTCGCCGGTGATCATCCCTGCCTTCATCGCCGCGGACCATAGCCACACGTCCGGGCCGGTGCTGGTGGTGCGGGCCCCCGGACGGTCCTACGCTCCGGGCATCGTCTCGAACAGGGGAGGGGGCTCCCGATGACCATCGTGACGCTCGATCCGACCACGCCCGCGCCCGGCGACACCGCCGCGTTCTCGATGGCCCCGCGCCCGGTGTCGCTCGAGGGCCAGACCCTCGGCATCGTGGCCAACGGCCTGGGCCGCTCGGAGCTGATGTTCGACGCGCTCGCCGAGCAGCTCGTGAAGTGGGACGACCTCGCCGGCAGCGTGAAGGTGGTGAAGCCCAGCGTGGCGGTGCCACCGTGGCCCGACCAGTGGCAGCAGATCACCGACGGCGCCACCGTGGCCGTCACCGGCTTCGGTGGGTGCGGCAGCTGCTCCACCCGCAGCATGCGCGACGCCCTCGACCTCGAGGCGGCCGGCATCCCCGCGGTGTGCATCGTGCACGAGGCGCTGGTGCCGGCCGTGCAGGCCCTGTGCCGGCTGCTCGGCGCCGCCGACTACCCGTTCGTCACCATCGGCTACCCGCTGAACCCCACGGCGATGTGGGACGAGGACGAGGCCGCCGCGGTGGCCGCGCTCGTCGTCGACGGGGTGCGCGAGCGGCTCACCCGATGAGCCTCACGTCGTCCACGGTCGAGAACGAGGGCTGGGTCGAGGCGGTCGACACCTACATCGACAACGGCTGGACCGACGGCCTGCCCGTGATCCCGCCCACGGTCGAGGCCGTCGAGGCGATGCTCGCCGCCGGCGGCATGGACGGCACCGAGGTGCTGGGCGAGATCCCCACCCGCGACCTCGTGGTGAACGCCGAGAAGGTGGCGATCAACTCGGTGATGGCCGGGTGCCTGCCCGAGTACTTCCCGGTGGTGGTCGCCGCGGTGCGGGCCCACCTCCAGCCGCTGGCCAACGCCCACTCCACCACCGCCACCCTCGCGGGCGCCGCCCACGCCGTGGTGGTGAACGGCCCGATCCGCAGCGAGATCGGCGTGGAGTGCGGGCAGGCGTGCCTCGGTCCCGGGTTCCGCGCCAACGCCACCATCGGCCGGGCCCACCGCCTGGTCGTGCGCAACGTGTTCCGCACCGTGCCCGGCGTGCTCGACCGGGCCAGCTTCAGCTGGCCGCTGCGCTACTCGTTCTGCTTCGGGGAGAACGAGGAGCACAGCGAGTGGACGCCGCTGCACGTGCTCGAGGGCTACGCGCCCGGCGACGACGTGGTGACGCTGATGTCGGTGATGCGCTACCTCGTGGCCACCGAGTTCGAGCCCGAGCCCGAGGCCATCCTCGAGACGATCGCCGACCGGGCCCGCATCGACGGCCTGCTCGTCGACGACTTCGTCGGCGACGCTCGCGGCGTGATGGTCGTGCTCGGCCCCGAGCACCAGCGCCGCCTCGTCGACGGCGGCTGGACGAAGGAGACGATGCGCGAGGCGCTGTGGGAGCGGATGGACGCACCCACCGCCGGCAAGCACGACAACCGGGTGCACCTGGCCTCGCCCGAGAACGTGCTGATCGTGTGCGCGGGCGGGCCGGGCCTGGCCCAGTCGAACCTGCTGATCCCACACCTCGCGGCCCCCACTCACGAGCGGGTGGTGCGGCCGTGAGCGTCGACGCCGTGGTCGAGGAGCTGAACGAGATCGTGAAGCCCGACGGTGCGGTGCTGCGGGTGCGCGCGTCGTCGCCCACCGCGCTCCACCTCGAGCTCGACCTCTCCGAGTCGAGCTGCCCCGAGTGCGTGGTGCCCAAGGAGCTGATCCTCGACATCCTGCGCAGCCGCGTCGCGCTGGTCGACCCGGACGTGCGCACCATCGAGCTCGACGACCCCCGGGAGCCTGCCGCCTAGGCTCGGCCCCCGGCCGAGGGGGCCGTGGGGGAGGGACGATGCACGACCTGATCATCCGCGGAGGGCTCGTGGTCGACGGCAGCGGCGGTCCGCCGCGCGTCGCCGACGTGGCGGTCGACGACGGGGTGATCGTCGCCGTCGGCGAGGTCACCGGTGAGGCCCGCGAGGTGCTCGACGCCACCGGCCTGGTGGTCACGCCGGGCTACGTCGACACCCACACCCACTACGACGGCCAGGCCACCTGGGACGACCGCCTCACGCCGTCGAGCTGGCACGGGGTCACCACCGCGGTGCTCGGCAACTGCGGCGTGGGGTTCGCGCCGGTGCACCCCGATCGGCGCGAGTGGCTGATCCAGCTCATGGAGGGCGTCGAGGACATCCCCGGCACGGCGCTGCACGAGGGCATCCGGTGGTCGTGGGAGTCGTTCCCCGAGTACCTCGACGCGCTCGAGCAGCTGCCTCGTGCGCTCGACGTCGCCGCCCACCTGCCCCACGGCGCGCTGCGCACCTACGTGATGGACGAGCGCGGCGCCGACGACGAGCCCGCCACCCCCGATGACCTGGCGCGGATGCGTGCGCTGGCCGAGGAGGCGGCGCGGGCCGGTGCGGTGGGGTTCTCGACCAACAGGCTGCCCTCGCACCGGGCCAAGGACGGTCGCTCGCTGCCGGGCACGGCCTCGTCGCTCGAGGAGCTCATGGCCATCGCCGAGGGCATCGCCGCCGGTGGTGGAGGCGTGATCCAGTCGACCTCGGCCGAGGGCATCGGCGAGGTCGAGGGCGGCTACCGCGACGAGGTCGACCGCCTCACCGCCGTGTCGCTGGCCACCGGGTTGCCCACCACGATGTCGCTCTCGCAGAACGAGGTGCGGCCGGAGCTGTGGCGCGAGGTGCTGCAGTGGGTGCACGAGTCCGACGCCGCCGGCGCGGTGCTGGTGCCCCAGATCGCCGGCCGCCCGCTGTCGCTGCTGCTCGGCCTGGCCACCCGCCACCAGTTCGAGGGCCGGCCGTCGTATGACGAGATCGCCGGCCTGCCCCTCGGCGAGCGGTCGGCGGCGATGGCCGACCCCGAGCGCCGCGCCCGCATCCTCTCCGAGGACGCCGGCACGGGGCTGGGTGCCTTCATCGCCCACATGGGCGACAAGCTGTTCCCGCTCGACGACCCGCCGAACTACGAGCCCGCTCGGGAGTCGAGCATCGGCCTCGCCGCCCAGGCGGCGGGGGTGAGCGTCGACGAGGCCTGCTACGACCTCTACCTGCGCGACGACGGCCGGCAGATGGTGCTGTTCACCCTCAACGGCTACGCCCACTTCGACACCGAGCACATCCGCTCGATGCTCGAGGACACCAGCACCATGCTGGGCCTGGCCGACGGCGGCGCCCACTGCTCGCTCATCTGCGACGCCTCGGTCTACACGTCGATGCTCTCGTACTGGGTCCGTGACCGGGCCGCCGGCACCCTGCCCATCGAGCTCACCGTGTCGAAGATGACCTCGATCCCCGCGGCGCTCTACGGGTTCGACGACCGCGGCCTCGTCGAGGTGGGTCGGCGCGGCGACCTCAACGTGATCGACCTCGATCGGCTCCAGCTGCGGCCGCCCGAGGTGGCCCACGACCTGCCCACCGGTGCGGCACGGGTCGTGCAGCGGTCGGTGGGCTACGTGCGCACCTACGTGGCCGGGGTGGCGGTGACGGCCGACGACGCCGACACCGGGGCCCGCCCGGGCCGGCTCGTGCGCCGCCTCTGAGCCGCGGCCGGCACCGGGGCCTGATGGCGATTGCCGTACGGTAAGGCCTCTGGTAGACGTGGGCGGGTGAGCCCGAGCCCTCGACCCACGCGTGCCAGCGCCACCCGCACCTCCGGTGGTGCGCCGCGCCAGCGGGTCGCGCGCGGCAGCCTCTCGCGCGAGCAGATCGTCGAGGCCACCCTGAGCCTGGTGCGCGACGAGCCCGACGGCCCGATCACCATGGAGCGCGTCGCCGCGGTCCTCGGCACCCGGCCGATGTCGCTCTACACCCACGTGCGCAACCGCGACGAGCTCGTCGGCCTGGCCGCCGCCCAGGCGCTGCGCGAGTGGGACGCCACGGTGCCGCGCGGCGCCCGTTGGGACAACCAGCTGCGCGCCTGGTGCCGGTCGCTGCGCGACCACGTGCAGGCGTACCCGCCGCTGATGCTCGAGATGACGAGCCAGGGCTCGTTCCAGCCGGCGCTGCTCGAGGCCGTCGCCGTCCTCGCCCGCATCCTGCGCCGGGCCGGCCTGGAGGGCGAGCCGCTCGCCGCCGCCCTGCGCTGGGTGCCCCAGACGGTCCTCGGCGCGGTGGTGCTCGAGCTGGCCCGGCCCGAGGGCCTCGAAACACCCGACGCCGAGGCCGCCGCGATCTACGGCTCGCTGGCCGCCCTCGACGCCGACGACCGGGCCCAGTACGACGACGTGCTGCCACACTTCGTCAGCCCCGACCTGACCGACCTGTTCGAGTACTCCATCGACCGGTTGGTGGACGGGGTGCGAGCCGTGGCCGCACCGGGGGGCCGGCCCGGCGCCTGATCGCAGCACCAGGACCAGCAGCACACGCGAGCGCCCGCACCGACGGGCGCCGGAACCGAGGGGGACACATGGGGGATCAGACGATGCGGGCGTGGCGGGTGCACAGCTACGGCGACCCGCTCGACGTGCTGCAGCTCGACGAGGTCGAGGTGCCCGAACCGGGGCCGGGCGAGCTGCTCGTGGCGGTCGAGGGCATCCCCCTCAACCTCAACGACCTCGAGCGCATCAACGGCGGGAACATGATGGTGCGCCCCGAGCTGCCCTACAGCCCGGGCATGGAGGTCATGGGCCGGGTCGAGGCGGCCGGCGACGGCGCCGAGGCCTTCGTGGGCCGGCGGGTGTCGGCCACCACCAAGACGGCCATCGGCGGCTACGCCGAGAAGGCGATCTGCCCGGCGGTGTCGGCGTTCGACATCCCCGACGACATCCCCATGCCCGACGCGGCCGCGCTGTTCTTCCCGTTCCACCTGGCGTGGCTCGGCCTGTTCGACCGGGCCGAGCTCACCGCCGGGGAGAGCGTGCTGATCCACGCCGCGGCCGGTGGGTCGGGCTCGGCCGCCATCCAGCTGGCCAAGGACGCCGGCGCCAAGGTGTTCGCCACCGCCGGCAGCGAGGAGAAGCTGGCGCTGTGCCGCGAGCTCGGCGCCGACGTCACCATCGACTACACGACCACCGACTTCGCCGAGGTCGTGCTGGCCGAGACGGGCAACAAGGGCGTCGACGTGGTCTTCGACAACGTCGGTGAGGCGGTGTGGGAGGGCTCGCTCAAGAGCCTGTCGTACAACGGCCGCTACGTGATGATGGGCTTCGCCTCGAACAAGGTCGTGGCCGACGAGCCCTTCATCGTCCCCCGCACCTTCATGCTCACCAACGCCCGGCTGTGCGGCGTGATGCTCAGCTACCAGAGCCCCGACATGATCGGGTTCCTGAAGGGCGCCATGGGCTGGAACGTGGTGCCGTCCGACGTGGGCGCCCGGGTGCAGTCCGAGGTGCTCGAGCGCTACCGGGCCGGCCGGGTGAAGGCGGTGATCGGCGAGGTCGTGCCCTTCGAGGAGCTGCCTCGCGCCATCGACGCCATGGCCAACCGCGGCACCGTCGGCCGCGTCATCGTCACCACCTGACGCCCATCGGGTCCCGCATCCCCCGGTTCTCGTGGAGCGTTCCCGTCACCTGCGACGGGAAAGCTCCACAAGAACGGGTCGCGAGGAGATCAGCCGGGCATGGTGTCGACGTTGGCCTTCTCCTCCGGGGGCAGGCCGAAGTGGTCGATGTAGTCGGCGAAGAGCTCGCGGGTGGCGGCCCGGTCGATGCCGTAGTCCTCGGGGCGGTAGCTGTGCACGCCGTGCTTGCCCGGGGGGTTGTCGTCGATGAACGCCTTCATGGCGGCCGAGCCCTCGTCGGTGAGGGGCAGGTCGAAGGCGTCGTAGATGGCCTCGACGACGCTGAACTGGTCCTTCACGAAGTCGGTGAAGAGCACGTCGTAGAAGATGGCGTCGGGGTAGTCCCGGGCCTGGCGCACGGTGATGCCGTTCATGAGCACGCGGTGCAGGCGGGGGATCCAGTCCGACGCGATCTCGAACGGGTCGGGGTCGTCGCTGGTGACGCCGCGCACCATGGTGGTGAGGCTGGCGTAGCTGGTCATCGACTTCACCGGGTCGCGGTGGGTGAACACGATGCGGGCGTCGGGGTAGGTCTCCAGCAGTTGGTCGAGGCCCCACAGGTGGGCGCCGGTCTTGAGCACCCAGCGGTCGCCGGCGTTGTGGGCCTGGAGGTGCTGGAGCTGGCGCTTGTGGAAGTCGTAGACCGTGCGGAACGGCGCGTCGGTGTCGACCCAGTCCTCGTAGCTCGGCATGCGGAACTGGTTGTGGAAGAGCGGCGTGATCATCGCCTCGCCCATCATCACCACGCACTCCTGCGAGAGCTCGGCGCCCATGGGGTGGACGGCCTTGAACTCGGGCAGCTCCTTCTCGCGGTCGGGGAAGGTGGCCGCCGCCATGGCGATGCGCGGGTCGGTGCGGAAGGTCGCGGCGCGCGGCGGGGGCGACGGGAACATCACCTCCCACGTCATGGGGGCCCGGCTGGCCGGGTCCTGGGCGAGGATGTCGTGGAGGATCGTCGTGCCGGTGCGGGGCATGCCGATGATGAACACCGGCTTCTCGATCGTCTGCTGGGCGATGGCCGGGTCGGTCTTGCGGTCGTCGACGTAGCCGAGGCGGTTCACGGTGTGGCCGAGCATGCGCTCGCGGCCGATGAGGTGGCCGAGCTGGTTGAGCTGGGCCTCGGTGCGCAGCGAGTCGAGCGCCCGGCCCAGGCCCTCGAGGTAGACGTCGCCGTCGTCGCCCAGGTCGGTGAGGCCGCCGGTGCGCCGGGCCGACTCCTCCAGGATCCAGTCGACCTGCATCTCGGCGACGTCGCCGCCGGTGTACTCGCTCATCTCGTTCCCCCAGTCGTGCGGCCCCCTGGCCGGACCTGGTTACCGTAGCCCGTACGTTATGACGGTGCACGAGAGGCCGGCGCGGCGACGGCCGTAGCCTCGATCGGGTGGACGGCGACGTGGCGACGGCTCTCGGGGCGCAGCTCGGCTCGGCCGTGGCGGCGGCCCGGCCGTTGGGTGGCGGGGACGTCGCCGCGTCGTACCGGGTCGAGCTGGCCGACGGTCGGGTGGTGTTCGCCAAGACCCACGCCGGCACCCCGGGCAGCGCCTTCACGACCGAGGCGGCCGGGCTGGCGTGGCTGCGCGACTCCGGCGTCGTCGCCGTGCCCGAGGTGCTGGCGGCGGCCGACGACCCACCGCTGCTCGCCCTCGAGTGGATCGACGAGGGCGGCTCCCGCTCGTCAGCGGGGGAGGGGGCGTTCGGCCGGCAGCTCGCCGCCCTCCACCTCGCCGGTGCCCCGTGCTTCGGTCGGGAGGACGGGCGCCCGACCGGCTCGCTCGGGCTGGCCAACGACCCTGCGCCGACGTGGGCGACCTTCTACGCCGAGCGTCGCCTCCTGCCGCTGGCCGTCGTGGCCGAGCGCAGGGGAGCGCTGCCCGGGCAGTCGATCGCCGCCCTCCGGTCTGTGGCCGGGCGCCTCGACGAGCTGGTCGGCCCCGACGAGCCGCCGGCCCGCCTGCACGGCGACCTCTGGGCCGGCAACCGCCTGGTCGATCGCCGCGGCAGGAGCTGGCTGATCGACCCGGCGGCGTTCGGCGGGCATCGGGAGTACGACCTGGCGATGATGCGGCTCTTCGGAGGCTTCGGGCGCGGGTGCTTCGAGGCCTACGCCGAGGCCGCGCCGCTCGCCGATGGGTGGGAGGAGCGGGTGCCGCTCCACCAGCTCGGGCCCCTCGTCGTCCACGCGATCAAGTTCGGCGGCGGGTACGTCGCCGCCGTGGCCGACGCCCTCGCCCCCTACGCCTGAGCACCCGACCGCGGCCCGGTCAGAGGATGCCGTCGCGCTGGGCGTCGTAGACGGTGGGGACGGTGGCCCGGAAGCCGAGCGCCCTCGCCGTCGAGGTGTCGAGGTGCCCCGACCACGGGTGCTCGAGCGGCTCGTCGGAGGACGGGATCTCCGATCCGGCGATGCCGGCGAGCTCGCCGATGGTGGCCGACGCGTCGGCGACGACGTTGACGATGCGTCCGTCGGTGGCGCCGGTCAGCGAGAGCTCGACCATCTGGGCGACGTCGCGGTGGTGGACCACGGCGAGCGCCCGCGCCGGGTGCCAGCTCATCCGCGGGATGAGGTCGGGGACGGCGTCGATGTGCCCGTCGCCGTCGCCGTACACGAAGCCGAGGCGCAGGATCGACCAGGTGAGGCCGCTGGCCCTCAGCTCGGCCTCTGCGGCGATCTTGCTGGCGGGATAGGCGTCGGTGGCCTCGAGGGGGTCGTCCTCCCGGGCGGGCCGGACGCCTGTGGTGCCGTAGACGAGGCTGGTGCTGGCCATCACCAGACGGGCCTCGGGCGCGGCGGCCTTCGTGGCGGCGATGAGGTTGCGGGTGCCCTCGAGGTTGACCCTGCGGATGCCCTCGACGTCGTCGGTGCGGAACAGGGCCGCGAGGTGGACCACCGCATCGACGCCGTCGAGAGCGTCCGGCAGCCGGTCCGGCTGCAGCAGATCGCCCTCCACCGGGGTGATGCCGGGCGGCAGCTCCCGACCGGGCCGGACGAGCGCCCGACAGTCGTGGCCCGCGTCGAGCAGGCGAGGCAGCAGGCGGGCTCCGACCAGGCCGGTTCCGCCGGTGACGAGGATCTTCATGCGCACTCCTTGCCGAGGCCCGTGGCTCGGTCGGCCACGGACGAGACTGCAGAGCATACTGATGATCAGTACTGCTGACAATCAGGAACGCATAGAATTCCGGCTCATGGACGAACGGACCCCGCTGGAGGTGCACGATCGGCTCGGCTACCTCGTGAAGCACGCCTTCGTGCTGATGGAGGAGCTCAACGACCGGGCCCTCGCCCCGTTCGACCTGACCGGGCGGGAGCTGGCACTGCTCATGACCCTCGCCGATCTGGGGTCTCCCTCGCAGCAGGAGGCTGCCGAGGCGCTCCACATCGACCGGACGACGATGGTCGCCTACGTGGATCTGCTCGAGTCGAAGGGCTTCGTCGAGCGACGACCAGACCCGAGCGATCGGCGGCGCAACGTCGTCGAGCTCACCGACCTGGGTCGGCGCGCGCTCCGGAAGGGGAGGCAGGCGAGCGACGCCGCCGAGCAGGAGCTGCTGGCACCGCTGAGCGAGGTCGATCGTCGCCGGCTGCGCCAGGCGCTCTCCGCCATCGCCGGCCCCGGTCGCGCCTGATCCACCGGAGCGCGGACGGCAGCCGGGGTCAGCCGAGCTCCTCGGCGAGGCCGAGGAGGAGGCCGCCGGGGCCACGCACGTAGCAGAGGAGGTAGGCGTCCTCGAAGCGCACGACCTCACCGACGAGCTCGGCGCCGAGCGGGCCGATGAGGGCGAGCGTCTCGTCGAGGTCGTCGACGGCGAACATCATCCGGAGGTAGCCGAGCGAGTTCACCGGCGCGTCCCGGTGGTCACCCACGACGGCCGGCTCGAGGAACTGTGAGAGCTCGAGGCGGCTGTGCCCGTCGGGGGTGCGCATCATGGCGATCTCCACCCGCTGGTCGCCCAGCCCGGTGACCCGACCGGCCCACGGCCCCTCGATCAGGCCCCGGCCCTCCAGCTCGAGGCCGAGCGCCTCGAGGAACTCGATCGTCGTCGTCAGGTCGTCGACGACGATCCCCATGTTGTCCATCCGTCGGATCGCCACGTGTCTCCCTCGGTGCTGCTGGTCGACCGGATCGGCCGACCACTGCCTACCCGAGTGGCGCGGGCTCAGGCTCCGAGAAGCCCGACGACGCCGAGGGTGCCGTCGGCGGCGAGCGGCACCGGCTGCTCCCGCACGACGGCGTCGACCGGCAGCGGCCCGTAGATGTGGGGGAACGTCTCGCCCGGCTTGTCGGACGCCTCGACCCGGATCTCCGACGGCACCCTCGAGGTGTCGACGGTCAGCAGGACCACGTCCTCACGTCCGGCGTAGACGACGTCGGCGATGACCGGTGCCTGGTGAGGCTTCGAGCAGTGGATGAAGCCCACGTCGTCGAGCGAGTGGCCGAGCGTCGACCGGCGGTACTGCCCGTCGGCCGACGCCTGCGCCTCGGCCCACTCATCGCGGAGGGCCAGGTGGTAGACGACGTCGGGCACGGCCTCGTTCTGGGTCATGGCCCCAGTGTGTCCCCGGGTTGGCTCGGAGGTGGTGGTCGGGGCGACCACATCCGAGCCAGCTCGGGAAGGTGGGTGGGGCTCAGAGGTCGGGGATGGCCTTGGGGACGAGGTCCTCGGCGGCGAGGCCGTCGACCTCGAGGTTCTTGCCGGTGATCCACGACGACGCCGGCGAGGCGAGGAAGAGCACGGCGCGGGCGATGTCCTCGGGTAGGCCGTTGCGGCGCATGGCGGTGCGCTCGGCCATCTGCTCGCGCACCTCGTCAGGCACGTAGCGGCGCAGCGCGGCCGTCTCGACCGCACCGGGCAGCACGCCGTTGACGCGCACCCGAGGTGCGAGGTCGGCGGCCATCAGCCGGGTGAGCTGGGCGACGGCGGCCTTGGTGAGCGAGTGGGTGAGCGTGCCCCGGCCGGCGTTGCGGCCGGCCACCGAGCCGATGTTGACGATCGACCCGCCGCCCACGGCGAGCATGTGCGGCACGGCGAGGCGGCCGAGCTCGAAGGCGGCCGACACGTTGAAGTGGAACGAGGACTCGAGCTGCTTCACCGTGGTGTCGAGGAACGGCTTGGAGACCGAGCCGCCGGCGTTGTTGACGAGCACGTCGAGGCGGCCCAGCTCGGCGACGGTGGTGTCGACCACGCCGGCGAGGTGGTCGAGGTTGTTCACGTCGCCCGGCAGCACGATCGCCCGGCGGCCCCGGGCCCGGACCTCGTCGGCGACGGCGTCGAGGTCGGCCTCGGTGCGGGCGGTGAGGGCGACGTCGGCCCCCACGTCGGCCAGCGCCACGGCGGTGGCGGCGCCGATGCCCTGCCCGGCCCCGGTGATGAGCGCGACCCGCCCGTCGAGGCGGAACGAGTCGAGTGTGGCGTTGAGCGTGTGGTCATCCCCCATGGCGGCGCAGGCTAGCGACGGCCCGTCAGGCGGCCGCCGGGGAGGGCGGCCAGCGTTCGCGCCCGGCGTCGGTGGCGGCGGCCGGGCGGGCCGGGGTGCGGGCCACCACGCAACCGTGGTCGGTGACGAGCACGTCCAGCCGGGTGAAGCGGGCGAGGGCCCGGTCGCGCTCGACGCGGGTCGCCATGTCGACGGGGCGGGCGGGCCACGCCTCGGCGTCGAGCACGTCCTGCACGGGCGAGGTCGGGGTCCCGGTGGCGGCCGTCGCGGGGCGGTCGGTCCGGCGGGCCCGACCCGCGGGGTGGACGATGCCGGGCGGGAGCAGCGCGGCCGGATCGGTGCGGTCGACGAGCTCGAGCGGCTCGTCGGTGGTGGTCGCCTCGGTGGCGGTGAGCGTGGTCATGGCGGGCCTCCTGGGTTCGGTGCCGAGGTGCGTCCTCGATCTGGGAACCACTGTGGGGGCCGTGCCTCACACGCCGGTGAGGCCCACCTGAGACTTCGCGCAGAGCGCCGGTGCCGCCGGCTCAGTCGCCGCCGAAGCCGCTCGCCGGCCGGGCGAAGACCTCGCGCACCATCGGCTCGAACGCCTCGATGGGCAGCGTGTCGTAGGCGGGGTCGAAGGCCTGCTGGTCCCACTCGCCGCAGAAGCGGACGGCGGCGTCGAAGTGGGGGCTGCCGCGGTAGCGCTCGCGGGCGTCGCGGTCGAAGCCGATCTTGTGCCAGTAGTGGTAGCCCTGGAACACGCCGTGGTGGCGCACCACCCAGGCGGCCTCCTCGTCGACGTAGGGCGAGAGGATGGCGGCGGCGAGCTCGCTGTGGTTGGCCGGGGCCAGGGCGTCGCCGATGTCGTGGAAGAGCGCGGTGACCACCATGTCGGTGCCGGCGCCGTCGCGCAGGGCGCGGGTGGCGGTCTGCAGCGAGTGCTCGTAGCGGTCGACCTGGTAGCCGAGCGTGGGGCCCTTGAGCGTGTCGAGCTGCTCCAGCAGCCGGTCGGCGACGCGGTCGTTGAGGTGGAGTTGCGCCTCGGAGATCACCACCGCCAGCTCCTCGGGCGTGGCGTCGTCCATGCGGGTGAACGTGCCGTTCGTCGTGGCCATGGCGGAACCCCCCTGCTCGCCGGCCCGGCCGAGCGTAGCCACGCCGTCGCGCTCGTCGCGTGGTCGCTCGTAAGCTCCGCCGGTGCCCCGCGACGCGACCGAGACCAGGCGGAAGCTGCTCGACGCCGCGGCGCGCACCTTCGCCGAGCAGGGCGTCCGCAACGCCTCGATGGTCGAGATCACCCGACGCGCCGGGCAACGCAACAGCGGCGCGCTGCACTACCACTTCGGCTCACGCGAGGGGGTCCTGTGCGCGGTGCTGGCCGAGCACACCGAGTTCCTCGCGACCCGCGAGGGCGAGCTGCTGGCCGCCGCCCAGGCCGGGCCGGAGGGTGACGTCGCCGCCGTGGTCGAGGCCGTCGTGCGCCCGGCGGCGGAGCTGGCCGAGAGCGGCTGGCGGGGCCGGTCGTTCCTGTTGATCCTGGCCGACCTGGTCGAGGAGGACCCGGCCACCTTCGGGCCCGAGCTGAGCGACGTGCTGGCCCGCACCGGCGGGGACGCCGTCTACGCCGAGCTGATGCGCCGGCTGCCGAAGCTGCCCGAGCCGGTGGTGATCGAGCGCCTGTCGATCATGACGATGGTGATCCTGCGGGCCGTGGCCGACCGGGCCCGGGTGCACGAGATGCAGTCCGCCGCCGAACGACGGGGCCGGGCCCAGCTGCCCTACGAGGGCTTCGTCGAGAACCTGGTGGCGATGCTCGCCGCGGCGGTCGCCGCACCCGACCGGGTGACGAAGCCCGGCTCCCGTCGCGCGAGCCGTTGACGTAAAGAGCCCTCTTCACTACGGTTCCCGGATCGACCGGTGGTGGGGACCACCGGGCCGGCGACCGGGGGGAGCTGGATGGGGGAGAGCGCGACGAGCGCGGTGGGGGCCGGCCTCGACGCCGAGGCGCTCATGGCCGCCGCGGTGGAGCAGACCGGGCTGTCCGACTTCGGGCCGCCCTCGTTCCGAGAGGGCCTCGACGTCTACTGCGCGTCGGTGCCCGAGGCGCAGCTGAACGACATCGGCGCCATGGTGGCGCCGGCGAACGTCGTCGGGGCGCTCAGCAACCGCCTGAAGGTCATCGACTGGGCCAAGCAGCACCCGGAGGTCGCCGACGAGGAGATCGAGGCGCCGTTCGTGGTGGTCGGCATCTTCCGGGCCGGCACGACCCTGCTCAGCTACCTGCTCGAGAAGGACGACCGCCACCGGCCGCTGTTCGGCTGGGAGGCCCAGGACAGCGTGCCCCCGCCCGACCCGGCCCACCTGCACGACGACCCGCGCATCGAGGCCACCGTCGTCGGGCGCCAGATGCTCGACGCCATCAACCCGCAGATCAAGGTCGTGCAGAACGAGGAGCCCGACGGCCCCACCGAGTGCATCGCCGTGCTCAACCAGGACTTCAAGTCGCTGCTGTGGGAGGCGCTCACCAACGTGCCCACCTACGGCGCGTGGCTCCACGGCACCGACCACGCGTCGGCCTACGAGTACCACCGCACCGTGCTGCAGGTGCTCCAGAGCGGCGGCCACCGCGGCCGCTGGTCGCTGAAGAGCCCGCACCACGTGCTGCACCTCGACGCGCTCACCGCGGTCTACCCCGACGCCCGCATCGTCGTGATGCACCGCGACCCGCTCGTGCTGTCGGCCAGCGTGTGCAGCCTGATCTCCACGCTCACCGGCACGTTCTCCGACGCCGACCACACCGCCTACATCGCCGAGCACTGGACCGACATGCTCGAGCGGTCGGTGGCCGCGCTGAACCAGTTCCGCGACGCCAACCCGCAGGTGCCGATCGTCGACGTGCAGTACGCCGACCTCACCAGCGACACCATCGCCACGATGGAGCGCGTCTACAACGCGTTCGACGACGAGCTCACCGGCCAGGCCCGCTCGGCCATGCAGGCCCACCTCGACTCGCGCCCGAAGGGCAAGCACGGCAGCCACCGCTACGACCTCGGCGAGTTCGGCCTCGACGGCCCGGCCCTCACCGAGCGGTTCGCCGGCTACGTCGAGCGCTACCAGATCCCGACCGAGGCCACCGGCCCGGCGTAGGAACGCGACCGGGGGGCGGTCGCGAATCGGCGCACCCGCGCCACGACAGGAGGGGAACACATGGGGGAACCAATCGCACACCGCCGACGAGGCCGACTCGTCGGCGCGGTGGCGCTCGCGCTCTTCGCTGCGCTGCTCGTGGGGGCGTGCAGCAGCGGTCGGGGTGCGGACAACTCGTCCGGCAACGGGAGCACCGCGACCACCAAGGACGCCACCAACGCCTCGAGCTTCGGTGACCTGGCGTCGCCGTGCGGGCCCGGTGACGCCACCGGCGCCACCGCCCAGGGCGTGACCGACACGGCCATCACCATCGGCTACGGCGACGACGCCGGCTACCAGGCCGCGCCGGGCCTGAGCCACCAGCTGTCGGACGCCATGAAGGCGATGATCGGCTGGTGCAACGAGCAGGGTGGCATCAATGGCCGCAAGGTCGTCGGCAACTACTACGACGCCAAGGTGCTCGAGACCAACAACGTCATGACCCAGGCCTGCGGCGAGGCGTTCGCCCTCGTCGGCGAGGGCTGGGTGGGCGACAGCGGCCAGGAGTCGGTGCGCCGTCCCTGCGGGCTGCCCGCCATCCCGGGCTACGCGGTGAGCCCCCAGTTCTCGAACGCACCGAACATGATCCAGGCGGTGCCGAACCCGGTCGACTACATGCCGACCGAGTTCGCGGCGGCGTTCCAGAAGCTGTTCCCGAACGAGATCAAGAAGACGGCCGTCGTCTACGCCGACTACCCGGCGACGAAGGACCCGAAGGACAAGGTGCTGGCCACCTACGGCCAGTACGGGTTCCAGTTCCTGGACTGCCCGCAGACCTACGGCATCGCCGGTGAGGCCGACTGGAAGCCCATCGCCCAGAAGCTGAAGGACTGCGGCGCCGAGGCCGTCTACTTCGCCGGCTCGCCGTACCCGAACTTCGAGAACCTGCTCGACGCCGCCAACCAGGTCGGCTTCAAGCCGATCTGGTTCAGCGACGCCAACATGTACGACGAGAACCTCTCGAAGTGGAACGTGAACGGCTACGCCGACCGCGTCTACATGCGCTCGTCGTTCATCCCGCTGTTCGAGGCCCAGGACGTGCCGGCGGTGCAGCAGTACATCGACGCCGTCACCAAGACGGGCGGTGAGACCAACCAGCTCGGCGAGCAGGCGGCCTCCTCGTTCCTGCTGTGGGCCACCGCGGCCAAGGCGTGCGGCTCGAACCTCACCCGTGACTGCCTGATGTCGGAGCTGAAGAAGGTCACCAGCTGGACCGGTGGCGGCCTCCACTCCGAGGGCAACCCGGCCGAGAACCTGCCCGCCTCGTGCGGCATGGTGCTCAAGGTCACGGGCACCTCGTTCCAGCGGGTCTACCCCGAGCAGGCCGGCACCCTCGACTGCAGTGCCGACTACGTGCAGCCGGTCACCGGACCGCTGATCGACCGGGCGAAGCTGGTCGACCGCATCTCGCAGATCGACTAGCGGGATGGATCGGGGGCCTGCGTCAGCCGGTGACGGCGCGCAGGCCCCCGGCCCCTCCGAGCACCACGAGGTCCAGCGCCCGGGCGGTGGCCTCGTCGTGGGGCAGGTGCACGACGAGGCGCTGGTCGGTCTCCTCGACCGACATCGACTCGTAGGCCAGCCGTAGCTCACCCGCCTCCGGGTGC
This sequence comes from uncultured Actinomycetes bacterium, assembly GCA_945957335.1. Classification (GTDB taxonomy): domain Bacteria; phylum Actinomycetota; class Acidimicrobiia; order Acidimicrobiales; family Acidimicrobilacustridaceae; genus CAMFLJ01. The sequence continues at coordinate 24,154 of CAMFLJ010000004.1, forward strand.
ACGACCCGCTCGACACGTGTGCGGCGAGCCACCGTCGGGCCGGCGGCCAGTCGTGCGCCGAGCAGTTCCGAGCCGGTCGGCCCGAGCGACTCGAGGAACTCCCGGAAGCCGGGGTCGTCGGGGCGGTTGTCGGTGCGCACCTCCCCGGCCACGGCGTCGGCGACGACGTCCCACGCCGGGTAGGCGACCCGAGCGCGCTGGTCGGCGAAGAGGTAGCGCACGAGGTTGGGGGTGCCGTCGTCGAGGACGCCGAGGCCCTCGAAGAACCGGTCCCAGGCCTCGGTGCGGACGAGGACGTCGCCGTGGCGGTCGACGACGGCCGCGATCGTGGGCTCCATGCTCGTCAGCAGGAGCCGCACGGCCGGGCGCACCTCCCGGTCGGGTGGCTGGACGCTCGGGCACATCTCGCCGGAGCTGGCGATCGTGCCGAGGCGCATGAGCAGCGCCCGCTCGTCGTCGGAGAGCTGGAGGGTGTCGGCCAGGGCGGCGAGCACCTGGGCCGAAGGATGGTGGTCACGGCCCTGCTCGAGGCGCGTGAGGTAGTCGACGCTCACCCCGGCGAGGGTGGCGACCTCGGCGCGACGCAGGCCCGGGGTGCGGCGACGGCCCCCGGGCGGCAGGCCCACCTGTCCGGGAGTGACCGCCTCACGTCGCTGGCGGAGGAAGGTGCCGAGGGCGTTGTCGGCCATCGGCCCAGTGTGCCGGGGGACGAGGCGGACGAGGGTGGCCCTGTCGGGGCCAGGCCCCGGGAGACCGGGCTGGAGGCGGCCTCCCCCCACGGTTCCGGGTGTCCCACCCTGCTCCCATGAGCACACAGACCCCCACCGACTCCTCCACCACGCTGCCGCTCGCGCCCGGGCGCTGGGCCCTCGACGGCAACCACTTCCGGGTCGGGTTCGCGATCCGCCACCTCGGTGTGTCCAAGGTCCGGGGACAGTTCCTCGGCGTGACGGCCGAGCTCGTCGTCGGCGACACCACGGCCACCAGCTCGCTCACCGTCGAGGTCGACCTGGCGTCGATCGACACGGGCAACGCAGACCGCGACGCCCATGTCCGCTCGTCGGACATCCTCGACATCGAGGCGCGTCCCACCATGTCCTACCGGGGCACCGGCATCACCGGTTCTGGCGACGAGCTCGTCCTCGACGGCGAGCTCACGATCGGGTCGGTCACCCGTCCGGTGTCCTTCGCGGTCGAGTTCGGGGGCGTCGAGACCTTCCCCGGTGACGGGTCGGTGCACGCCGGGTTCGAGGCGGTCGGTGAGATCCGGCGCACGGACTTCGGGCTCGACGGCGGCCTGCTGGCCTCGACCATGCTCGGCGACGTCGTGAAGATCGAGATCGACGTGCAGTTCGTGGCGGCGGGCGAGCAGCCCGCACCCGCCTGACGGGCGCGACGACGGGGCCGGCCCCAGAGGGGCCGGCCCCGTGCCGCTCGACTACTCGGCGAAGGTCCAGGGGCCGTTGCCCCCGATGCGGTCGACGTCGATGACGACGGTGACCGCGGTCGACGACCGGCTGAGGTTCAGCGGGTGGTCGGCCTTCCCGACGTAGGTGCGGCACAACTCGTCGCACAGCTCCTTGTCGGCGGCACCGTCGAGCACGTCGGCGCGGCCGTAGACGAGGAGGTGCTGCTGGGTGCCCGCCTGGTTGCGGGCCTCGTCCTCGATGGAGAGGACGACGTGAGGGTGGCGGCGGATGTTGCGGACCTTGGCGGTCGCTCCCTCGGCGCAGAAGAACACCTGGTCACCGCGGACCCCGCACCACACGACGGACACCTGTGGTGACCCGTCGGGGTTCTGCGTGACCACGTGCGCGAGCGCACTGGAGCCGAGCAGGGCTTCGGCCGGCGCAGGGATGGATCGGAGCACCGTCATTGACACCCCCCGTGTCGTGGTGGGTCAACGATGCACCTCGGAGCCGCGTTTGGGAACCCCTCCACCTCGTGAATGTGCGCACGAGGCGCGGCCTCAGCCCTCGACGGGTGAGGGATCGGGCAGCGTCGTGGTGCTCCCGCCGATCGGGCGGCTCAGCGCGGCGGGCGCCTTGTGCGCGTTGAACCCCTTGGTGAGGAGGATGCCGAGGACGATGAACGCGATGCCGAGCCACTCGGGGGCGGCGTCGAAGCACAGCGAGAGGATGCCGATCACGGTGATCCACGGGGTCACCGTGCCCACGAAGTCGCGCATCGTCGGCGCCTCGGAGATGCGGCCCTCACCCAGCGCCCGCAGCCGGTTCGGGTACCAGATCGTGAACTGGGCGGCCACGATCATCGGGAGCGTCTGGATGATCCAGCCGGTCCAGAGGTTGTTGGCGTCGCGGAGCACGGCGTCGCCGTACCAGCCCGATGCGGCCTCGATGAAGAACGCGAGTGCCCACACCCACGAGATGACGTAGTTGGCCCGCAGGAAGTGCGGCTCGTCCCACATCTCGGGCGGCGCGTCCTCCTTGGCGTACTGCAGGGTGAACGGCTGGCGCACCAGGATCGAGCCGAGGACGATCACGAACAGGGCGACGTTGGCGACCTCGCCGCCCCACAGCTCGAGCCACGTGCGGGTGCCGGCCGAGGCGAAGGCGATCACGATCGTGAGCCCGGTGAAGTAGACGACGTCGGACCACTCGAGCATCTTCGGGGTGCCGCCGCGGATCCAGTTCACGCACATCACGAGCACCGCGGTGCCCAGCGCGAGGGCCGACGAGAGCTCGAGGCGGTTCGGGCCCTCGGCGAGCGAGTAGATGATCCACGGCGCCAGGCCCACGAGCGGGTTCGCCATGATCGCGTCGAGGGCGCCCGACCGGCGATGGTGGGCCGGTTCGGCGCCGGGGACGGAACCGGGCGCGTCCGAGGGCTGTCTGTCCATGGATGTGGCCATGGTCCGAACATCGGCACGCCGCGGCGGGCACTGGAGCGCGGCACGGCCCGCCGGGGGTGGACCCGGCGGGCCGTGACATCGGGTCGCCCGGAGGGGCCGGGCGTCTGCTCAGCCGGCGATCAGAGGTCGGCGGGACGCAGCACGAAGGCGATGCCGTGGGCGATGCCGTTGCTGGCCTGGATGTCGAGCTTCCCGGGGATCAGGAAGGGGTCGATGTCGTTGGGGTCCTGGTCACCGAGGATTGCGGTGCCGAAGGCCCGAATCGGCGTCACGGTGATCTGGCCGCCCTGGAGGGTTGTCAGCTTGGTGCCGCGAGGCACCGAGAGGGCCGTCTTCGAGTCGATGTCGGCGCCCGGGATGACGTGGTACTGCACCACGGTCTCGAGGGTCGAGGTCGGCAGCGAGGTCACCAGCTTGGTGGCCACCGCGGACTCGCTGGCGAACCACCAGCGGAAGCCGAAGAGGTCGGCCGCGAGGGCCTGGAACGCCCGGTCGTTGGGCAGGAAGACCGTCAGCTTCGGGCTGTTCGGGTCGGCCGCCAGCGCCAGGGGCGTCGACGGGTTCTCGGCCAGGATCTTGTCGACGACCGCGTCGATGATGTCGAAGTCGTACCAGTTGCGGTCGAAGCCGCCGCCCTGCGAGTCGAGGACCTGCTTCAGGGTGGGTGCCCCGGGGCTGCTCGCCCCTGCCGGTGCCGCCACTGCCAGGGTTCCGGCCATGGCGAGGGCGGCAACGCCGCCGGCGATGAGCTTCTTGAGGCGCATCGTGATGTCTCCCTCGGGTGGGTTCAGGTGGGTGCGGCCGAGCGGCCGCCCCTTGTACGAACCCACGCGTGGAAGTGGATTAGTGCTTATTCATGAACGAGACGCGAGGGGCCGAGGCGTGGCTCAGTCGAGCGAGGGGGTGCGGGTGTCGCGGCCCGAGCGCAGGACCGCACCGGGCCGAGCGTCGGCGAGGCGGCCGTCGGCGACGAGAGGCGTGCCGTTGACCACGACGTGCTCGATGCCCTGCGAGTCGGCGTAGAGGCGGGCGGCGCCGCCCGGCAGGTCGGTCCGCAGGGCGATGGGGTCGCTGTCGACGGTCATCGGGTCGAGGACCACGATGTCGGCGTGGTGGCCGACCTCGAGGCGGCCGCGGTCGACGAGGCCGTAGAGCTGGGCGGGCACGTCGGTGATGAGGTGCACGGCCTCCTCGAGCGGCAGCACGCCGTGCTCGCGCACGGCCTCGCCCAGCAGCACCGTCGAGTAGTTGAACGTGGCGAGGAGGTCGAGGTGGGCGCCGGCGTCGGAGGCCCCGATCACGGCCCTCGAGTCCCGCCACACGTCGACGCGCATCTTCCACTCCTCGGCGCTCGACACCGGGGCGTCGGGCCCGAAGCTGGTGAGCAGGTCGTCGGCGACGGCGATCTCGCAGAGCATGTCGAAGGGCTCACGCCCCTGCTCGGCGGCGATCTCGCTGACCATGCGGCCCACGTAGGGCCGGTTCTCCTCGGCGACGACGTCGAAGATGCGCTTGGTCGACCAGTCGGCGAGGGTCCGCATCGGGTTGCTGTCGACCTGGGCGGCGGCGTTCAGCTCGGCCCGGGCGACCGGATCGGCCAGGATCGCCTTCTTGTAGGCGTGGGGGAGCCCCATCACCGTCTCCCAGCCGGGCATGGCGTCGAGCACGAAGCCCGACTCGAGCGAGAGGCGGACGCCGGGCGGCTTGGGGATGGTGAGGGCGATGACCTTGCCGCCGCGCTCGCGGGCCACGTCCCCGGCGGAGAGCTGGTTCTCGACGTTCCCCGCCGATGCCGTGGTGATCACGAGGATGTTCCAGTTGAGCGGGCGCTGGGCGGCCGCCGACATGTCGGCCATGAGCTCCTTGGCCCATGGCTCGAACGGCCCGACCATCGGCAGGAACTCGAGCGAGGTGCCCTCGTGCTCGCCGGCGACGCGGCACAGCTCGACCAGCTCGTCCTTGGTGGCGTAGCGGGAGGGCACCATGCGGCCCTCGGCGTCGTTGTGGGTGCGGGCCCACGACGAGGAGAACCCGATGCCGCCCGCCTCGAGCCCGTCGTGGAGGAGGCGGGACATGGCCGCGACCTCGTCGGGGGTGGCGGCGCGCTGGTTGGACTCGCCGCCCATGACCGCCCGGCGGATGGCCGAGTGGCCGACCATCATCCCGACGTTCACGCCGACCCTGCCCTCGAGGGCGTCGAGGTACTCGGCCGTCGTCCGCCACGACCAGGGCACGCCCTCGCGCAGCGACTCGAGCGGCATCCCCTCGACGCGGGCGAGCATGCGCATGAGGTACTCGCTGTCGGCGGCGTCGTCGGTCAGCGGGGCGATCGTGAACCCGCAGTTGCCGGCGAGCACGGTGGTGACACCGTGCAGCGGCGACGGGGTGAGGGCGCCGTCCCAGAAGGCCTGGGCGTCGAAGTGGGTGTGCACGTCGACGAAGCCCGGCGTGACGACCTTGCCCGTGGCGTCGATGGTGCGCTCGGCCTCGCCCTCGACCACGCCGATGGCGACGATGCGCCCGTCCTTGACGCCGACGTCGGCCCGGCGGCGCTCGGCCCCGGTCCCGTCGATGACGTCACCACCGCGGATGATCAGATCCAGCACGTCGACCCCTCCTCGTCCCCCGGCCGTGGGCGGCCGTCGATCTCCCCATGGTGGCGCGACCGGGGTGCCCCGGGCGAGCGCACGGGTGACGGTTCTCGCAGCCGTGCCAGGATCGGGCCATGGACGCGACGCCCGACGGCACCTCCCTGCTGGCCCCCGAGCTCGAGCCGATGCTCGGTGTCTTCTCGCTGCCCGACATCGACCGCATGGAGGTGCTCGAGGGCCTGCGCTCCGGTGCCATGGGCGCCTTCGAGCCGCTCGGCACGACCGACGCGGTCGAGCGCACCGACCACGTGGTGCCGGGGGAGCATCCGGTGCCCGTCCGGGTGCACCGGCCCAGGGGCGTCGAGGGGCCGCTGCCGTGCGTCATCGCCATCCACGGCGGCGGGATGATCATGGGCACCCACACCATGGACGACTCGACCTTCGAGGCGTGGTGCCCGCAGCTCGGCGTGATGGGTGTGTCGGTCGAGTACCGCCTCGCCCCCGAGCACCCCTACCCGGCGCCCCTCGATGACTGCGAGCGCGCCCTGCTGTGGGCCGTCGAGCACGCCGACGAGCTCGGCATCGACCTCGACCGCCTCGGCGTCTACGGCGTCAGCGCGGGCGCCGGCCTGGCCGCTGGGCTCGCGGTGCGGGTGCGCGACGACGGTGGGCCGCGGCTGGCGTTCCAGCTGCTCGACACGCCGATGCTCGACGACCGCCAGATCACCCCGTCGAGCACCACCGACGGGCTGATCGTGTGGTCGAAGGCCTCCAACACCTTCGGCTGGCGCTCCTACCTCGGCGACCTCTACGGCGGCGACGTGCCGGCCGAGGCGGCGCCGGCGCGCACCGCCGACGTGGCCGGGCTGCCGGCCACCTACATCGGGGTCGGCACGGCCGACGGCTTCCGTGACGAGGCCATCGGCTACGCCCAGCGGCTGGCCCAGGCCGGTGTGCCGGTCGAGCTGCACGTGTACCCCGGCATGCCCCACGGCTTCCAGGCCTTCACCATGCTCGACGTCGTGCAGAACGCCGGCCGCGACCGCACCGACTGGTTGCGGCGGGTCACGGCCGGCGGCTGAGGCCGAGGCTCAGGCGGCGGCGGGCGCCAGCGCGGCGACGGCCCGCTCGACGGCGTCGCCGAGGCTGCCCGTCGGCCGGCCGATCAGGCGGGAGAGGTCACCGGCTGT